>NZ_JBFUAB010000015.1:0-185989 GCF_056406535.1 Roseateles sp. P1_C1_2 | reverse complement strand
GCTCACTGCGTGCCGAGCGAGCCGCCATCGCTTCTTGCGAGCCGTGCGGCGGGCCAAGCAGGAGCGGCTCGTTCACCCGGGTGAATCCGCACTGGTCCGGCGGGGGATTTGAAACTTACATTCCCCATATCGCCGCCGCCTGACGCTACCGTCGGGAGGGCGGTTCAGTCCAACAGGTTTATCCGCCGCCGCCATGCCCAGACTTCTTCCAACCTCGCCTGGGCGGCGGATAAACGCTATTCGTTCCCTTGATCTTCTGCTGCAGAAAACCTAACAGGATAAAKCGGCGACTGTATGTTTATACAGCATCGAAAAACTGCTAGCTTGCGCTGCTAGCAGGCGCGCACGCCCAAGCGGGCTTGGTGCGGACGAGCCAGCAACGCAGCGTGAACGTATCAGCCTTGCGTAGGCTGTTTTGCGCACAGAGTGGTGCGCTAAACCCCGTCAGAAAGTGCCCCGCAGAAGCTCCAGAGAACCTGTCACTAGAACGGACGCCACTGCGTGGCGCCGCTCACCTTCCACGTTAGGCCGTAGACAGATGGCGCTC
This sequence comes from Roseateles sp. P1_C1_2, assembly GCF_056406535.1. Classification (NCBI taxonomy): domain Bacteria; kingdom Pseudomonadati; phylum Pseudomonadota; class Betaproteobacteria; order Burkholderiales; family Sphaerotilaceae; genus Roseateles; species Roseateles sp. P1_C1_2. Next base: position 185,442 of record NZ_JBFUAB010000015.1, on the reverse strand, counting down.
TATTCCATGCTGGTTGAGCACGAGGGCGAGAGCTTCAGCACGCAGGTTGCTGGAGCTTCAGCGGAAGAAGCGGTGCGCTGCTTCTTTGCTCACCCGGTCGCGAAGGCAGTTTCGCCAGTGCTTGGTCCACAGGACATCCTTTACGTCACACCAATGACGGACTTGGTGAATCTGTGGGCCGCTTGCGCAGGCAGGGAGGGGCGCTACGTGAGCATCACCGTCGCCCGAACCGTAGAGCAGCAGGAGGTCTAGTCATGCGCATTGCACTCGCGCCTAACCGGTCGCTGCAGCGGACGGCTTCGCCGTCCGCTGAGCTCACACGTTAGGCGTCGCGTACATCAGCCATGTCGCTCCCGCAGTTCTCCTCACCGACCAATGCCCGAATAGGTAAGGGCTTGCTGGCGCTGGCAGTGTGCCTCGGTCTTCTCTCGGCATGGCGCTGGTACGTCGAGGCGCAATTCCTAAAGGCGGCCAGCGTTGCTCAAGGTCTAGTCGTTTCCACAAACAGGAAGATGGACAGCGCTGAGGTTGCGTACCAAGACAACAACGGCGTCAGCCACAAGCTCACTCCTTGGGTCAAAGCCTCTTCTCGCAGGTATGCGGTCGGAGAGAAAGTTGAGGTCCTATACCTTCCCGATGATCCAGTGGTGGCCAAGTTCAATGAGCCGATGCAAATATGGGCAACAACGCATCTGCTCCTGCTCGTCTCGGCGATCGCGGGAAGCATCGGACTTCTCATATACAAGAAGATCGTCACTTGGGGGCCGCTAGTTCAGAAGCGCCTCAAGGTTGGTCTCTAGCGGCGTGGCTGCGACGCCTAACCCTGTGCTGCAGCGGACGGCTTCGCCGCCCGCTGAGCGCCAACGTTAGGTTTCATGCTCCCGAGAACCGAGTACTTCCTCTCCAAGAATCCCGAAATCTGGGATGACGGCGGCTTCGCCTTTGTGTGTGGCCCTAACCGGAGCACCTCCACGGAGGCAGATTCTGTTCTTGAGTACTTCGGAGCGACGACAGTCGTTTCGGCGAGAAGCGGTGCATGGAACCACGAAGTACTTGTCACGGAAAGCGCGCTTCGTGAAGTTGAGCTAGAGGCGGGTCGCCGCGCGTTGGTTCAGCTACTGGCGAACGACCTCCGGATGTTCTCGTGCAGACAGGTGCAAAGAGACGTGCTGGAAGAACTCACCGATGTCTTTTTCTCGGAGATGGGTCAATCCAAAGTTTTCTCGAACACCATGATTCACCCGTCCGGCCAGAAAGCAGATTGTCTGGGGCCTTGGTCGCCAGTCACCAAGCACTCGATGGACACATTCATCTGTGTAGTCAACGCGGAATGCATCGCATATTGGCTCTATGGAGACGACGAATGAAACCTAACCATTTGCTGCAGCGGACAGTTTCGCCGTCCGAGTTCGCACGTTAGGCGTCTATCCATGAGAGGGTACCCGCTCATCGAGAACGCTCTGCGGACGCTCTTCAATGCCGAGGACGGTTTGTCGCTGGAAGTCTCCAAAAGGCTGTACGGGCGTAGTCGCAGTCCAGGCGCACTTCTCGAACTAAAGGAAGAGCTGCAGCGTGCGTTCCGAGATCCTTCAGTTTCCTGGCGGCAAATGATGTGCAATGAGCGCTACGAGGTACGCGATCTAGAGAGCGAGGACGAAGCGAAGGCGTTCGCCCATGAAATTCTCGTGGCTCCGCTGAACGGCGAGTCCTCGTGAAGCCTCCACCATTGGCGGTGCAAACGCCTAACCTTTGGCTGCAGCGGACGGCTTCGCCGTCCGCTGAACTTTCACGTTGAGCGACAGCTTTCTGAGTTGACCAGCCGCTGAAAGCGCCGGAGCGAAATACCGCTCCCGGCCGAGAGCCGGCCCGCGAGGGCTGCCAAGGTTGCCGAATGTGGTGCGCATTTCGCCAAACCGCGCAACTGCGCCAGCGCCTTGCCGATTTCGTGATCCCGAACGCGCTCAGGCCCGCCTGGAACACCTGATTCCTGGCGTTAGCATCCGCTCCCGGAACCACCCGGGAGGCGAAGCGATGTTCAAAGGACTGCTGGCTGCGGCCGCGATGACGCTGTCCTTGGCCGCGCCGGCCCAGGAGGCTGCCAAACCTGGGCAGACCATCGCGCTCATTTCCACGCTCGGCGACCAGCTCAGCATCGTCAAGCAGCGCGGCAAGCGCGCCAGCAGCGTGGACGACTTCTCGCGCCGCACGCTGCAGGTGGATCCGCAGTTGCTGAACATGGCCGTGCTGCGCGGCCTGGACAGCGCCCTGGCCGCCGAGGAGCCCGGCTCGCGCCGCATCATGCTGCGCTGGAGCGCCAACCCCGGGCTCGCGGAGCAGCTCAAGAACGCCTCCTTCGAGGCCCGCGATGCGCTGGTGCTCGAGGCCCTGCGCGAACGCCTGGCCCAGATCCCGCAACGCGCCGAGTGGGACCGCATCGAGGCCATCCTGCCGCGCTACGCCTGGGAGTCGCGCGAGGGCATGCCCAACCGCCTCGGCGGCATCGGCATCTACGTCAAGCCCACCGGCAACCAGTGGGAGCTGCTCGACGAGGACGGCATCGACCGCAAGCAGGAGTACGCAGACCGCGACCAGACCACGATCAACCCGCGCACCGGCGAGCAGCAGAAGGACAAGGCCTATGTGGCACCCTTCATCTCCTTCGAGCGCGTGACGCTGGACGCCAAGACCCTGGCCGTCGTCGCGCGCAAACCGCAGTTCACGCACACCAAGTACAGCGACCCGAAGTCCAAATCCATCGACGTCATCGAGCAGGTCTCGCCGGCCGAGATCGTCACGCAGCTCAACCAGCTCGTGGAACAGGCCGCCTACCGCTCGGTGCGTGGCGCGGTGGAGGTCGGCCCGGTCAAGCCGGTGTCAAAGGAAGAGGGCAGGTAAAACCGGGCTCTGAGCCACGCGGCGTCTGGCCACAATGGCCTCATGAGCCTGCCACGCCGCCTCTTTCTTCTCGCCGCTGTCGTCTCGACGCTCGCCGCCGCCGAGACCGGCTACTTCCCGCCCCGCGGCGACTGGCAACGCGCCCAGCCCGCTGCGCTGGGCCTGGACGCCGCCAAGCTGGCAGAGGCCGTCGCCTATGCCCAGGCCCACGACAACCCGGCGCCGCGCGACCAGGGTCTGGCACTGGCGCAGAGCTTCGGCAAGAGCGAGCCTACTACGGCGGCCAGCTCGGCCCCACGCGCGAGCGCGCCGCGGCCAACGGCCTCGTCGTCTACCGCGGCAAGGTGGTGGCCGAATGGGGTGACACGCGGCGCGTCGACATGTCGCACAGCGTCACCAAGACCTTTTTGTCGACCGTCGTCGGCCTGGCCTGGCAGAAGGGCCTGATCAGGAGCACCGACGAGCGCGTGGCCGACGCGATGCCGCCCGGGGTCGACCTCTTCGCCGCGCCGCATAACGCAGCCATCACCTGGGAGCATCTGCTGCGCCAGACCAGCGACTGGCAGGGCACCCTCTGGGGCAAGCCCGACTGGGCCGACCGCCCCGTCGGCAAGACGCCCGAAGACTGGCCCAACCGACCCGTCTACGCGCCGGGCACGCACTACAAATACAACGACGTGCGCGTCAATGTGCTGGCCCTTGCCGCCCTGCAGGTCTGGCGCCGGCCGCTGCCCGAGGTGCTGCGCGAGCAGGTCATGGACCCCATCGGCGCCTCCAGCCGCTGGCGTTGGCAGGGCTATGACAACAGCTGGGTGGAGCTGGACGGCCAGCGCATGCAGTCGGTCTCCGGCGGCGGCCACTGGGGCGGCGGCATGTTCATCGACGCCTGGGACATGGCACGCTTCGGCTATCTCTTCCTGCGCCAGGGCGAGTGGAACGGGCGCCAGCTGGTGTCGCGCGACTGGATCGTCAAGGCCCGCCAGCCCGGGCCCGACAACGCCGAGTACGGCTACTGCAACTGGTTCCTCAACCCCGGCCGCAAGGCCTTGCCAGCGGCGCCCGAAAGCAGCGTGACCTTCCGCGGCAATGGCCAGAACATCATCTACATCGACTGGGAGAACGACGTCGTGGCGGTGGTGCGCTGGATCGACAACGGGCCGGCGCTGAACGACTTCGTCGCCAGGCTGCTGGCGGCAGTGAAGCGCTGAGAGGGCTCAGATCTTCATCTGGGCGAAAGCCGCCTGAAGGCCGGCCACGCCGCCGACGCGCTGGTCGTTGATGAAGATCTGCGGCATCTGGCGCACGGACGGGCCGCACTTCTCGAAGAAGGCCAGGCGCTGTTCGTCGTCGTCGATCTTGATCTCCTCGAAGGCGAGGCTGCGGGCCTTGAGCAGGCTCTTGGCGGTGTCGCACTGAGGGCAGGCGGACTTGGAATAGACGACGATCTTGAGCTGCATGCCGGCAGTCTAAGGGGCTGGCCGGGTGTTGACCGCCAGCTGGGCCGCGAAGGCGCGCTGGTAGGCGGGGCGTGCTTCACCGCGAGCGACATAGGCGGCCAGGCGCGGGAACTCGTCGAGGATGCCCGTGGAGCGCAACCTGAGCAGGACGGACACCATCATCAGGTCGCCGGCGCTGAAACCGCCGTCGAGCCACTCGGCGTCTCCCAGCCGCGCCGACAGTTGCGCCAGCCGCGTGCGGACCCGGGCCTGGAGGGCCGGCCAGCGCGCTTCGTACCAGGGCTTGTCCCGCTCGAACATCCAGGCCATCGTCAGCTCCAGGATGGGCGGCTCCAGCGTGTTCACCGCGGCAAACACCCAGGTGATCGCCCGCGCGCGGGCGTTGCCGTCATCCGGCAGCAGGCCCGGCCGCTGTTGGCCGATGTGCAGAACGATGGCCCCGGTCTCGAAAAGTGCCAGGTCGCCTTCCTCATAGGTCGGAATCTGGCCGAAGGGGTGGAGGGCCAGGTGCGCCGCCTCCTTCATGGCCTGAAACGAGACGAGGCGAACTTCGTAGGCTTGGTGAACCTCCTCGAGGGCCCAGCGTACGCGCGTGTCGCGTGCCAACCCCTTGCCACCATCGGGTGAGCGTTCGAAAGCAGTGATCGTGATGGTCATGGTGTCGTTTCCTGCATTGGCTGATGACATGGGAACGACGAACGACCTGGTGGCGCTTCGACACGCAGGCGCAAGAAGGCTCGCTGCGGGCCCGCCCCGATGTCAGGGGTCAGCGCTGCGCCTTCACAGGCGCCGAGGCCGCCAGGCCGCTTTCGCAAGCTTGCCTCTCGCTCGCACTCTTGGCGGCCATGCATCTCGCCGCGCCTTCGTTCACGCGACCGACCATGCTGCCGGCAGGCGCCGATGCGGTCACTGCTGTGGTGGCGGCACTGTTCCTGGGCTTGAGCGGGATGGAGATCTGTGGGATCACCCTTTCCTCGGGCCGTTGCACGCCGGGTTCCTTGGCGTTCTCGGACGCCGTGATGGCCGTGTTGCGAGCAGGGACCAGCCGGGACGCCGCCGTCATGGGCACGGAGGCAGATGCCGGCGGCGCGGGAGACGCGGTCGATTGAGCGCTCGAGGCGCTTGCAAAGAGGGCTGCAAGCACGCCGCAGAGAAGGGGTCCGAGGACGTGTTTCATGGCACCGCGCGCGTCAGTTGCGATGCGATCAGTGTCACGCTGCCCGCCCGGCGGCGTGTAGGAGGCGCGCTTGCAATCCATGGCGCCGGCGCTGATATCGGCCTGCCTTGGGGCCCTTGGGCCGCTCGCTAGCGGTAGCGATCAAGGGCCGGCCGCGCCAACGCCGCCAGCATCGCCACGCCCGTGTAATGGCCGACGAGCTGGGTCATCTCGATCAGGGCCGCCTCGTCGAAATGGCGGCGCAGTTCGGTCCAGGTGCTGTCGTCCACATCGACGCGCGCCACCAGGCCGTCGACGAGGTGCAAAGCGGCGAGCAGCTCCGGCGCCCACAACGCCGGGTCGGGCGCCGCCGCGCGCAGGTCCGTGATCTGCGCGTCGCTCAGCCCCATGCGCCGCGAGATCGTCTGCTCGTGCAGATTGAACTCGTAGTCGCAGCGCGCCATCGCGCAGGTGCGCAGGATGAGGGCCTCGCGCAGCAGGGGTGCGATGCGGCGGCGGTCGGCCAGGCCGGTGGGGCCGAGCAAGGCGCTGTCCACCATCTCCTTGAACAGCTCGGCGTGGCGGGCCACGGTCAGGAAGATCTGCGGTGGCGGAAAGCCCGCCGGTATCAGGCGGGCCATGCGCTCGGCAAGGTCGGGCGGCAGTGGCAGGGTTTGCGGGGCGATTCGTGGTGTCGAGGTTGAGGTCGTGTTCATGCTTCGAATTCAGAAGCGTTGCGGTGGGCGGACTCTAGCCGTTGTTGCTTCTAAAATCAAAGCATGACGACAAAACGCCTGGCCAAGCTGGCTGCGGAGGACACGCCTGCCTCGGGCAAGGATGCGATCAACGCGGCACTGGAGCTCTTCAACCGCCGCTGGACGCTGCGCATCCTGTGGGAGCTGCGCGCCGAAGACGCCAGCCTGAACTTCCGCGCCTTGCAGGCCGCCTGCGGCGACCTGTCGGCGTCGGTGCTGAACCAGCGCCTGGCCGAGCTGCGCACGGCCCTGCTCATCGAGCACGACGCGGGCAGCGGCTACCGGCTGGCACCACAGGGGCGCTCACTGCTGGTGGCCATCGAGCCCTTGCTGCAATGGGCGCCGCGCTGGGCGCGCGAGGTACAGAAAGCTTCTTAGGCGGGAACGCGCACGGCGAGGCGGGCTCGCTCGATGGCGGCGATCAGCGCTTCTTCCGAGTAGGGCTTGCCCAGCAACTGGGTCACGCCGGCGGCGGCGGCTTCGGCCTGCTTGTCGTCGGAGGAGGTGATCATGACGACGGGCAGCTCGGCCGTGGCGACGGCGGCGCGCACCTGGCGGGTCAGCTCGAAGCCGTCGATGCCGGGCATCTCGACGTCGGTGATGAGCAGATGCGGGCGCTCGGCGGCCATCAGCACCAGGGCCTGCTCGCCACTCTCGGCCAGCGCGACACGGTAGCTCTGGCCGGCCAGCAGGCGGCTGATCTTGACGCGGACGATCTTGGAGTCGTCGGCGACGAGGACGAGGGTTTCGTCGGCACGCAGCTCGCGGGTGGCCTGGGCGGCCGCAGCGGCAGTGGCTGCCGCGCGTTCCGCGGCCTGACGCTCGGCTTCGACACGGCTTTGCTCCGCGGCCAGGCGCTCGGCCTCGGCCGCTTCGCGTGCGGCCTGCTCACGGGCCAGGCGTTCGATCTCTTCACGCTCGGCGCGCAGGCGTTCGGCTTCGGCCTGGGCGGCGGCCTGGCGGCGGGCCTCCTCGGCGCGGGCCTCGGCTTCGCGGGTGGCAGCTTCCTGGGCGAGGCGCGCCGCCTCGGCGGCCTCGCGTTCGGCCTGCTCGCGAGCCAGGCGTTCGGCTTCGGCGCGCGCTTCGGCTTGGCGCTGCGCCTCGGCGGCTGCGGCTGCTTCGAGGGCCGCGGCCTCCTCGCGGGCCAGGCGCTCGGCTTCCAGCCGCTCGGCCTCGGCCCGTTCCTCGGCCAGGCGTTGCGCCTCGGCGGCGGCAGCGGCCTCACGGGCCTGGGCCTGGGCTTCCAACCGGGCGGCTTCCTCGCGCTCGACACGCGCCCGGTCGGCCTCCAGTTGCTCTTCCTCGGCGCGCTGCTGGCCCAGGCGCTGGGCCAGGGCGGATTCCACCTCGCGCAGGGCGTCGTCATCGGCCTGCTGGCGGGCGGCCGTCTCGGCCGACACAGGGTGAGCGCGCCCCGCATGCGCGGCCTGGGCCTGCACGAGGCTCTCGGCTTCGCGGCGCTGGGCGGCGGCGCGGGCTTTCTGTTGCCGGCGCCGGCCCAGCCAGACCAGGAACAGCACGACGGCGACCGCCACGGCGGCCAGGGGCCAAGTCAACAGCTCGTTCATCTTCGGGGGCGTGCGGGACTACAAAGTCTCACATCATCGCGCGAGCCGGTGTCCGCTTCGCGAACAAGCCTTTCGATGGGGGCTCAGGTGGCGTCGTTTGTCACGCCACGGCACGCTGGATTCAGCGCTGGGGCGGCGGCAGCAGGCCGGCGGTGTGGATCGCACTGCCGGGGGCATCGTCCTCGCCGGGCACGAAAAGCGTCAGCACGCAGGCCAGCACCGACACCACGAGCGTGGCGGTGAACTTGAAGCGGGCGGACGTGGCCATGACTCGATAGTGGGCCATGACGCCGCAGCGCGCTCCCCCTAACTCGCCGGTAAATGCTGACGGCGTGGTGGCAGGAGTAACGATTTACACGCCTGGGAAGGCCTGGCGGAAGCGCCCCGGCGTGGTGCCTGTGGCCGCCTTGAAGCGCTGGCTCAGATGGCTGGCACCGGCATAGCCGCAGGCGGCGGCGATGTCGGCCAGTGGCAGGGCGGTTTCGCGCAGCAGGGCGCGGGCGCGGTCCATCCGGCGGGCGGCGACCCAGTCGTGCACGCTGCACCCCATGGAGGTGCGGAACATGCGCGCGAAGTGGAACTCCGACAGATGGGCCTGGGCGGCCAGACCGGGCAGGCTCAGCGCGGCACTGTCGAGGTGGGCGTCGACGAAATCCAACACCCGCCGCCGGGATGTGCTGGAGAGGCCGCCGGCCGGGCGTTCGGCCCGCTCGCGCAGCCGGGGCTTGGCCGCCTGCAGCACGAGGCGGTCCAGTGCGGCCTGGCTCAGCGCATCGATCTGCAGCCGCTCGGCAGGGTCCAGCCAGTCCAGGGCCGCGACGCCACGGGCCCAGGCGGCCAGCACGGCGTCCTCGCCAAAGATGCGCTGCTCCAGCGTGATGGCGCGCGGTTCGGCGTCCAGCAGGCGCACGACCCGCCCCGCCCAGGCGTCGTTGGACAGGTAGAGGTGGACGAAGCGCAGCGGCCCCGCCACGTTCCAGTGCGACTCGTGCTCGGCCGGCAGCACGCAGTGGCAGCCTGGCGAACCGGTCTCACCAGGGGTCTCGACGAGGTGGGTGTCGTGCCCGCCCTGCAGATAGACCGACAGCGTGTGGTGGCCAGGGCGGGCGTAGTCCATGCGGCCGCCGTGGTTGCACCACTGCACCAGGCGCAGGCCGTCTGCCAGGGCTACCTCGCGCTCACGATGCGCGCTCGATCGCCCCAGCACCTCGAAGATGGGCTGGTGGACGGTGGCGCTGGCGAGCAGGGAGGCCATGCCGCGATGCTAGGGCCGCCGCCCTTTCCCGCGCCCGGGCGGGGCCAAGGATGCGCAGGAATCTGCAATCGCGCGCTCGGCCGCCGCGCCATGCTGGCGGCATGAATGCTTTTCTGTACCTGTTGGTCGTGCTGATCTGGGGCACGACGTGGATTGCGCTGAAGTGGCAGCTGGGCTCGGTACCCATCGCGCTGTCCATCGCCTACCGCTTTGGCCTGGCCGCCCTGGTGCTGTTCGCCTGGCTGGTCTGGCGGCGCCAGCTCGTCGTGCCGCGCGGCAAGGCGCTCGGCTGGGTGCTGGCCCAGGGCCTGTGCCTGTTCTGCCTGAACTTCGTCTGCTTCCTGAACGCCAGCCAGACGGTGGCCAGCGGGCTGGTGGCTGTCGTGTTCTCCAGCTCGGCGCTGTGGAACGCGCTGCTGGCGCGGGTCGTCCATGGCCGGGTGATCGCCCCGCAGGTGCTGGCGGGCGGCGCGCTGGGGCTGGCGGGACTGGTGCTGCTGTTCTGGCCCGAGATCAGCGGTGGGCACGCCAGTGCGGCGGGCCTGGCCTGGGCCCTGGGCGGCACGCTGTGCTTCTCGACCGGCAACCTGCTGTCCGCCGCGCTGCAGGCCGAAGGGCTGAAGCCGGTGCAGACCAATGCCTGGGGCATGGCCGTTGGTACCGCCCTCCTGACGGGCTATGCGCTGCTGGCCGGCCTGCCTTTTGCGTTCGACGCGAGTGCCCGCTACGTCGGCGCGCTGCTGTATCTCGCCATTCCGGGCTCGGTCATCGGCTTCACGGCCTATCTCACGCTGGTGGGCCGGTTGGGCCCGGAGCGGGCGGCGTACAGCACGGTGCTGTTCCCGGTCGTGGCGCTGAACGTGTCGGCCTGGGTGGAGGGCTACCAGTGGACGGCACCRGCGCTGGTTGGATTGCTGCTCGTGATGGCGGGCAATGTGCTCGTGTTCAGGCGGCGCGCTGCGGCGCAGCCTCCTGCACATCGATCCGCACCATCGCGAGCCACGTGACCACGAGCACGGCGGGCACCAGCGCCAGGAAGCCGACCTGCATGAAGGCTGCGGCCCCGGCCATGGCGCCGACGCCGAAGGCCAGCACCGGCCAGAGCAGCTTGCGCAGCCGCTCGCGCGTGCCGGGCTCGGCGTGGCCCAGCGCCATGTCGGTGGCATCGATGACGAGCTGGGTCACGTTGCCGGTCATGACGGTGTGCGGCGTCAGCTTGGCCAGCGGCAGGCGGCCGGTGGCGTTCTGCACGCCCATGGCCGCGGCGCCCAGGCAGCCGGCCAGCAGCACCCAGGGCGCATCGGCCTGCAGCACCGGGTTGGCCGCCAGGCCGGCGGCCATGAACGCGGCCAGCAGCAGGGCCTGGGTGCCCAGCAGCCAGGGCTGGGGGGAGCGCTGGTGCTTCTCGCAGGCCAGCGCGATGAGCCGCGCCAGCACCACCGCGCCAATGAAGGCCGGAAACGCCAGCAGCTTGAGCAGCACGCCGTGGCCGGGCCGGGCCAGCTCGGCGCCGATCAGCACGAAGTTGCCGGTGACATGGGCCGTGAACAGGCCGAACAGCGCGACGAAGCCCAGCGTGTCGACATAGCCCGCCACGGCAGCGAGCAGCGGAGTGGCGCGAGCAGGAGACAGCGCCATGATCAGAACGCGAAGCAGCTGCAGCCGAGGGCACCCCAGAAGCCGCGCACGTCGCGAGCAGGCGCCTCCCGGGCCAGGGCCGCACCGTGGGCATGGGCGTGGACGCCGCAGGCGCTGTCGCACAGGCAGTCGGCGCTGACCGATTTGAGGCGGCGGTAGTGGCCGGGCACGGTGGCGACCGGCGACCAGCTCGGCAGCACGGGCAGGGCCGGCGGGTCGAGGTCGCGGAACCGGTCTGCCGCGTGCACGACGCGGCCGCCCACGACGGTCAGCACGGATTCGATGCCAGCGATCTCGCCCTCTGGCACACGCAGGTAGTCGGCCGACAGCACGGCCAGGTCCGCCAGCTGGCCCACCTGGATGCGCCCTTTCTTGCCCTGCTCGCTGGAGAACCAGGCACTGCCGGCCGTCCACAGCTCCAGCGCGACCTCGCGGCTGAGGCGCTGCGCACCGGGGTAGAGCGTCAGGCCGCCGACGGTGCGGCCGGTGACCAGCCAGCTCAGCGCCGTCCACGGGTTGTAGCTGGCCACGCGGGTCGCGTCCGTGCCGCCGCCCACCGGCACGCCCATCTCCAGCATGCGGGCCACGGGTGGCGTCTGCTCGGCGGCTTTCGAACCGTAGCGCTCGACGAAGTACTCGCCCTGGAAGGCCATGCGGTGCTGGATCGCGATGCCGCCGTTGAGAGCCTTGACCCGTTCGATGTTGCGCACGCTGATGGTCTCGGCGTGGTCGAACATCCAGTGCAGGCCGTCGAAGGGGATGTCGCGGTTGACCTTCTCGAACACGTCCAGCATGCGGCTGATGGACTCGTCGTAGGTGGCGTGCAGGCGGAAGGGCCAGCGGTGCTCGACGAGGTGGCGCACGACGGCTTCGAGTTGGCCCTCCATGTCGGACGCGAGCTCGGGGCGGGGCTCGAGGAAGTCCTCGAAGTCGGCGGCCGAGAACACCAGCATCTCGCCGGCGCCGTTGTGGCGCAGGAAGTCGCTGCCGTCGCCGGGCTTGACCTGGGACGTCCAGCTCTTGAAGTCGTCCAGCTCCATGCCCTTGCGCTGCGTGAACAGGTTGTAGGCGATGCGCACGGTGAGCTGGCCCTCGTCGGCGAGCTTCTGGATGATCTGGTAGTCGTCGGGGTAGTTCTGGAAGCCGCCGCCGGCGTCGATGGCGCTGGTCACGCCCAGGCGGTTCAGCTCGCGCATGAAGCGGCGCGTCGAATTGATCTGCGCCTCGGGCTCCAGCTTCGGGCCCTTGGCCAGCGTGGCGTAGAGCAGCATCGCGTTGGGCCGGGCGATCAGCATCCCCGTGGGGTTGCCGGCGGCGTCGCGCTGGATCTCGCCGCCGGGTGGGTTGGGCGTGTCGCGGGTATAGCCCACGGCGCGCAGCGCGGCAGCGTTGAGCAGGGCGCGGTCGTAGAGGTGCAGGATGAAGGCGGGCGTGTCGGGCGCCGCGGCGTTGATCTCGGCGAGCGTCGGCATGCGCCGTTCGGCGAACTGGAACTCGGTCCAGCCGCCCACGACGCGCACCCACTGCGGGTGCGGCGTGCGCTGGGCCTGGGCCTTGAGCATCGCGAGCGCGTCGGCCAGCGACGGCACGCCTTCCCAGCGCAGTTCGAGGTTGTAGTTGAGGCCGCCGCGGATCAGGTGCAGATGGCTGTCGTTCAGGCCGGGGATGGCGCGGTGGCCTTGCAGGTCGACGACGCGGGTGGCCGGGCCGGCCTGGCGCATCACGTCGGCGCGGTCGCCGATGGCGCTGAAGACGCCGTCGGTGATGGCGACCGCTGCCGGGTTGGGTACGGCGCGGTCCAGCGTCGTGAAGCGGCCGTTGACGAAGATCAGGTCGGCGGGCATGGGCTCACTCCCGGGTGGCGTGGATGGATGGGCCTTGGATCAGCCGCTTGGCCAGCGGCACGGCCTGCTCGCCGGCCAGGATACCGAGCAGACCCAGCAGCGCGATGACCGGCGGCGCCGGCGAGCGCACGCCCAGCAGTCCGTAGATGACACCGACCAGCAGGCCGGCACCGAGTGACAAGAGGTAGACCTTCATGGTGCCGGCTCCTGGGTGGATCAGCCTTCGTGGCCGCCAAACATGGTTTGCGCGTAGGTGATGCCCAGGCCGTAGGCGCCGCCCAGCTTCTTGGCGATGCCGGTGGTCTGCTCATAGGTCTCGGTGCGGGCCCAGTCGCGCTGCAGCTCCAGCAGGTATTGCACCGACGTGATCGGCCGGGCGCCGGCCTGGACCATGCGTTGCATGGCGCGCTCGTGCGCTTCCGCGGACACGTCGCCCGAGGCGTCGGCGACGACATAGGCCTCGAAGCCCTGGTCCAACGCCGACAGCACCGGGCCGACGATGCAGACCGAGGTCCACAGGCCGGCGAAGACGATGCGGCCCTTGCCAATGCGGTTCACTTCCTTGATGACGTTGACGTCTTCCCAGGTGTTCATGGACGTGCGGTCGATGGCGGCCTGGCCGGGGAAGGCCGCCTTGATCTCGTCGAACATCGGGCCCGAGAAGCTCTTCTCGGCCACCGTCGTCAGGATGGTGGGCACCTTGAACTCGGCAGCGGCGTGGGCCACCAGGCCGGCGTTGTTGCGCAGCAGCGTGGCGTCGATGGAGTGGGTGGCGAAGGCCATCTGCGACTGGTGATCGATCAGGATCAGCGCGTGGTCGGTCGGGCTCAGCAGGGATTGGGCGGGTTGGGCGATGGCGGTGGGCATGGTGATCTCCTGAAGTTGGTCAAAAAATTGAACTGCCGGCTGCCTTCGGGAATTCCTCAGGCGTGTCGCTACTCTAGGGAGACCGCTTCGGTGAAGATAGCGATGCTTTCTCACCGACTTCATCAAATAATCTGACCAATGAAACTGAGCCTGGAAGTGCTGCTGGTGCTGGACGCCATCGACCGGCGCGGCAGCTTTGCGGCGGCGGCCGAGGAGCTGCACCGCGTCAGCTCGGCCATCAGCTACCAGGTGCAGAAGCTCGAGTCCGACCTGGGCGTGACGCTGTTCGACCGCAGCGGCCACCGCGCCGTGCTGACGCCGACCGGCCGCCTCATGGTGGACGACGGCCGCCAGCTGCTGCGGGCCGCCCAGGCGCTGGAGGTGCGCGCGCTGCGCCTGGAACGCGGCTGGGAGACGACGCTGCGCATCGCGGTGGACGTGACCGTGCCGTTCGCGCTGCTGGTGTCGGAGGCCGCGCGCTTTGCGAGCGACCACCCCGAGACCGAGCTGCGCTTCAGCCGCGAGGTGCTGGGCGGCTGCTGGGATGCCCTCGTCACGCGCCGGGCCGATCTGGCCGTGGGCGCGGTGGGCGAGCCGCCAGCGGGCGTGGGCCTGTCGGTACGGCCGCTGGGTGAGCTGGAGGTGGCCTTCTGCGTGGCGCCGGGTCACCCGCTGGCCGACGCGCCCGAGCCGTTGACCTGGGAGCAGATCCAGCCACACCGCGTCGTCAGCATGGCGGACAGCTCGCACCGCCTGCCGGCGCGCAGCCTCAACGTGGCGGCAGGCCAGCCGGCGCTGAGCGTGCCCGACCTGGAAGCCAAGCTGCAGGCCCAGCTCGCCGGCCTGGGTTGCGGCCACCTGCCGCGCTGCATCGCGCAGCCGCATCTGGACGCGGGCCGGTTGCGCTGCAAGAGCCTGGCCGAGGCGCGGCCGCCGCAGCGCTTCCACCTGGCCTGGCGCACGGCGGACAACGGGCCGGCCTTGAACTGGTGGCGGGAGCGATTGAACCGGCCGGATTTCATCTCGGCCGAGGTGATTGCCGCCCCACTGGGTGGTGGCGGGTGATCAGGCCTTCTTGCGCTCCAGCAGCGCCATCGCCTCGCCCACCAGCCCGCGCCGGAAGGCCAGCACGCAGACGATGAAGATCAGCCCGGTGACCAGGCTGACCGACTCGCCCAGGCTGTTGAACCAGGCCACGCCGGTCAGCTCGCCCAGCCAGTTGCCGAAGTCGCCGATCTTGTTCTCCAGCGCAATGATGACCAGCGCGCCGACCATGGGCCCGACCAGCGTGCCCATGCCGCCCACCAGCGTCATCAGGATGACGAGGCCCGAGGTGGTCCAGATCGCGTCGGTCAGCGTCGCGAAGCCCAGCACCAGCGTCTTGGTGGAGCCCGCCAAGCCCGCCAGCGCGGCCGACAGCACGAAGGCCAGCAACTTGAAGTGGGCGACGTCATAGCCCAGCGAGGTGGCGCGCGCCTCGTTCTCGCGGATGGAGGTCAGCACCTGGCCGAAGGGCGAGTGGACGATGCGGTAGATCAGCCAGAAGGCGGCGATGAAGATGCCCAGCACGACGTAGAACAGCGTCAGGTCGCTGGCCAGATCCAGGCCGAGGAAATGGCCGCGCGGCACCGACTGCAAGCCGTCTTCCCCGCCGGTGAAGGGCGTTTGCAGGAAGAAGAAATACAGCATCTGAGCCAAGGCCAGCGTGATCATCGAGAAGTAGATGCCCGAGCGGCGGATGGCCAGCAGGCCGAACAACAGGCCCATGCCAGCCGCGCCGGCCATGCCGACGAGGATGCCCACCGGTGTGGGCAGGCCCCAGACCTTGAGCGCATGGCCGGTCACATAGGCCGCGGTGCCCAGGAAGGCCGCGTGGCCGAAGGACAGCAGGCCGGTGAATCCCACCAGCAGGTTGAAGGCGCAGGCGAACAGCGCGTAGCAGAGCACCTTCATGACGAAGACCGGGTAGGCCCCGAAGGTCGGCAGCAGTGCGATGCCGACGAAGAGGGCGGCGTAGCCAATGAGCTTCTTGTTCATTTCTCTTTTCCGAACAAGCCAGCCGGGCGCACCAGGAGGACGATGGCCATGACGACGAAGACGACGGTGTTGGACGCCTCGGGGTAGACCACCTTGGTCAGCCCCTCGACGATGCCCAGGCCCAGGCCGGTCAGGATGGAGCCGAGGATGGAGCCCATGCCGCCGATGACGACGACGGCGAACACCACGATGATGAGGTTGGTGCCCATCAGCGCCGACACCTGCAGGATGGGCGCGGCCAGCACGCCGGCGAAGGCGGCCAGCGCCACGCCGCCCGCGTAGGTCAGCGTCACCATCAAGGGCACGTTGATGCCGAAGGCCTGCACGAGCTTGGGGTTCTCGGTGCCGGCGCGCAGCTTGGCGCCCAGCGAGGTCTTCTCGATCAGCGCCCACACGGCGAAGCAGACGATCAGCGAAGCGACGACCACCCAGGCCCGGTAGTTGGGCAGGATCATGAAGCCGAGGTTGGTGGCGCCCTGCAGCGCATCCGGCACCTGGTAGGGCTGGCCCGACACACCGTAGACCGAGCGGAACACACCCTCGATGACCAGGGTGATGCCGAAGGTCAGCAGCAGGCCGTAGAGGTGGTCCAGCTTGTAGAGCCACTGCAGCATCGTGCGTTCGATGACGATGCCGATCAGCCCAACGGCGAAGGGCGCGAGACCGAGCATGAACCAGTAGTTCAGCCCCAGGTATTCCAGCCCCATCCAGGCGAAAAAGGCCCCCATCATGTACAGCGCCCCGTGGGCGAAGTTGATGATGTTGAGCATGCCGAAGATGACCGCCAGGCCCAGGGACAGCATCGCGTAGAACGAGCCGTTGACCAGGCCGAGCAGCAGCTGGCCCAAGAGGGCCGGCAGCGGAATACCGAAGATCTCAGTCATCGCACCCTCAGAAGATCACTTCTTGACCAGCGGGCACTTGCTGTCCGCGAGCTTCGTGAACGCCTCTTCACCCGGGATGCGCGTCACGACCTTGTAGTAGTCCCAGGGCTCGGTCGATTCCTTCACCGACTTCACCTGCATCAGGAACATGTCGTGGATGCCGCGGCCGTCTTCCTTGCGGATGGTGCCCTTGGTGTAGAAGTCGTTGATCGGCGTGTCCTTCATCTTGGCGATGACCTTGTCGGCGTCGTCGGTCTTGGTGGCTTCGACGGCCTTCAGGTAGTGGGTCACGGCCGAGTAGTCGGCGGCCTGCAGCGACGAGGGCATGCGCTTCATCTTCTCGAAGAAGCGGCGGCTCCAGGCGCGCGCTTCGGGCGTCTGGTTCCAGTACCAGGAGTCGGTCAGGTACATGCCTTCGGTCGTCTTCAGACCGAGGGAGTGCACATCGTTGATGAACATCAGCAGGCCCGCGAGCTTCATGCCCTTGGTGATGCCGAATTCGTTGGCGGCCTTGATCGCGTTGATGGTGTCGCCGCCCGCATTGGCCAGGCCCAGGATCTGCGCGCCCGAGCCCTGGGCCTGCAGCAGGAAGCTGGAGAAGTCGCTGGCGTTCAGCGGGTGCTTGACGCTGCCCTTCACGCTGCCGCCGTTCTTCTGCACGACGGCCGTGGTGTCGGCCTGCAGCGCCGCGCCGAAGGCGTAGTCGGCCGTCAGGAAGTACCAGTTCTTGCCGCCCGCCTTGGTCACCGCACCGCCGGTGCCGTTGGCCAGGGCCACGGTGTCGTAGGCGTAGTGGATGGTGTAGGGCGTGCAGTTCGCGTTGGTCAGCGCCGAGCTGCCGGCACCGATGGAGATGAAGGGCTTCTTCTTCTCGGCCGCGACCGTGGCGATGGCCAGATTGACGCCCGAGTTGGTGCCGCCGATCAGCAGGTCCAGGCCCTGGGTGTCCATCCACTCGCGCGCCTTGGCGGAGGCGACGTCGGCCTTGTTCTGGTGGTCGGCAAAGATCAGCTCGACCTTCTTGCCCGCGGTCATGCCCTTCAGGTCGGCGATGGCCATTTTGATGGCCTCGACGCCGCCGGCGCCGTCGATGTCGGCATAGACGCTGGACATGTCGGTCAGGAAGCCGATCTTGATGACGTCGCCGGAGATCTGGGCCTGGGCGGCAAAACCGCAGGTGGCGAGGGCAGCGGCGGTGAGGGTCTTCTTCATGGTTGTCTCCATTGAGGTGTCGGGTTAGACGCTGAGCAGCTCGTCCAGTTTGGCCTGGTGGGCCGGCAGGTCGGCTGCGGGGAAGGACAGCACGACCTCGCCGTGCTCGATGACGATGAAGTGGTCGGCCAGCGGGGCGGCGAAGCGGAAGTTCTGCTCCACCATGACGATGGTGAAGCCTTGGCTCTTCAGCGTGCGGATCATGCGGGCCAGGGCCTGGACGATGACGGGCGCCAGGCCTTCGGAAATTTCGTCCAGCAACAGGATGTCGGCCCCCGTGCGCAGGATGCGTGCGACGGCCAGCATCTGCTGCTCGCCACCCGACAGCCGCGTGCCGGGGCTGTTCCTGCGCTCGGCGAGATTGGGGAACATCGCGTAGATGTCCGCCTCGCTCATGACCTTGCCGCGCTTGGCCTTGAGCAGCGGCGGCAGACGCAGGTTCTCTTCGGTCGACAGGCTGGCGAAGATGCCGCGCTCCTCGGGGCAATAGCCGATGCCGAGGTTGGCGATGCGATGGGTCGACAGGTGGACGGTCTCTTCACCGTGGACCTTGATCGAGCCTTTTCTTGCTCCTGTCAGGCCGAGGATGGCGCGCAGCGTGGTGGTTCGTCCGGCGCCGTTGCGGCCCAGCAGTGTGACGACCTGGCCGGGTTGCACGCTCAGGTTGATGCCGTGCAGGATGTGGCTTTCGCCGTACCAGGCGTTGAGGTTGGTGATTTCGAGGGCTGGGGTGGCCATGCTTGTCAGCTTGCTGGGTGAAGAGCGCGGCTCATCGGTGCATTGCCGGGAGTCCGTCCCGGCGGCCGGGTAACTTTCTTCTGCGGGGCCAGAAGAAAGTCACCAAAGAAGAGGCCCTGAACCGCACACGATCGCGGCGCCGCGAAGAGCGGCGCGCGAAAACGACCGCTGGCATTGCGGCAAGAAGCGAACCGCTGCGCTCTCGCACACGACTTGTCACGAGCTGAATGCATCGAACCCTCGGCCCGTTCGACGCGCGGCTGCACGCCGGGCTCATCAGGAAATACCGAACAGCCGCGTCGCTCGGGCGACGCTGCATTGGGCTGTTTTGATGAGCCCGGCGTGCAGCCGGCGTTAACCGGCATGAAGTGGCGATGGATGGCGCTCGTCATAGGGACAGCAGCGAGAGCGCAGCGGGTCGCGTGGTGGCGAGGCCCAATTCCGAGCATCGCGAGCGCTTCATCCCGCTCGAGTGCGGATTGCCTTAGCGCTCCTCTTTTGGTGACTTTTCTCTGGCGCGTCAGAGAAAAGTTACCCGCCCTCGCGGGGCGGACTCCCGCGGCACTGCAACGAGTCGAAAGGACAGTCGCAAAGGCAACACAGCTCATCAATGCGCCCCCACCAATTCAGTCGCCTCAGTGCCCATATAAGCCTCCAGCACCGCCGGATGCTTTGACACCGTCGCGTAGTCCCCCTCCGCCAGCACAGCACCGCGAGCCAGCACCGTGATCCGGTCCGCAATGCTCGCGACGACCTTCATGTTGTGCTCCACCATCAACACTGTGCGACCCTCGGCCACACGCTTGATCAACGCCGTCACACGGTCCACGTCCTCGTGCCCCATGCCCTGGGTCGGTTCGTCCAGCAGCATCAGCTGCGGCTCCATGGCCATGGTGGTGGCGATCTCCAGCGCGCGCTTGCGGCCATAGGGCAGGTCGGCCGCCTTCACATGGGCCATGTCGCGCAGGTCGACGAGTTCCAGCAGCGACAGCACCTTGGCGTCCAGCGTTTTCAGCCCCGTCAAGCCCTTCCAGAAATGGAAGCTCGTGCCGGTGAAGCGCTGCAGGCCGATGCGCACGTTCTCCAGCACGCTGAGGTGGGGGAAGACGGCCGAGATCTGGAAGGACCGGATGACCCCCCGGCGCGCGATCTGCGCCGAGTTCTCGCCGGTGATGTCGGCGCCGGCGAAGACGATGCGGCCGCGCGTCGGCGTCAGGAACTTGGTCAGCAGATTGAAGCAGGTGGTCTTGCCGGCGCCGTTGGGGCCCAGCAGCGCGTGGATGTGGCCACGCTGCACGCGCAGGTTGACCGAGTCGACGGCGGTGAAGCCTTTGAACTCCTTGGTCAGGTCCTGGGTCTCGAGGATGAATTCGCTCATGGACTTACCGGTTGGCTGCGCGACTCTAGGCCTTGAAGCCTGATGCTGGCTTACGGGCATTCACGGGGTTTGGCCCGCGGCGAGGAAGCGTTCGATGAGCCCGATCTGCTCGGGTGTGTTCAGCGCCGGTGCGTGGCCGCAGCCGGGGATCAACGCCACCGCCGCGCGCGGGCCGCGCTCGCGCATGGCCTGGGCGGTCTCGGCGGTCAGCAGCGTCGAGTCTTCACCGCGCAGGCAGAGTACGGGCAGGTCGAGCTGGTCCCAGGCGTCCCACAGCAGATAGTCGTCGGGATGGTGGTCGAACTGGTCGGCCATCGCGGGGTCGTAATGCGTCGTCACGCGGCCATCGGGCAGGCGGCGCAGCGAGGTCTCGGTGAGATGGCGCCACTGGGTGTCGCTCAGGTGGCCGAAGCTCGCGTAGATCTCGCGGAAGTAGGCCTCCAGTTCGCCGACCGTCGCGAAGCTCGGCGGCTGGCCCGCGTAGCTCTTGATGCGCGCCAGCGCCGGCGCGGCCAGTTCGGGGCCGTTGTCGTTCAGCACCAGTCGCTTGATGCGGCCGCGCAGCTGGGTGGCCGCGCCCAGCGTGCCGATGGCGCCACCCATGGAGGTGCCGACCCAGTGCACCTTCTGCAGGCCCAACTGGTCCAGCAGCGCTTCGGCCTGCTCGACATAGAACGCCAGGCAGTACTCGCTGGCCGGGTTGATGGCCCATTGCGACAGGCCGCGGCCCAGCGTGTCGGGGCAAACGACATGCCAGCGACCGCTGAGCGCGGCGGCGAAGTCATCGAAGTCGCGACTGCTGCGGGCCAGGCCATGCCAGGCGATGACCGGCGGCGCCGCCGGGTCGCCCCATTCGGTGAAATGGATCTCGCGACCCAGGCAACTCAGGTAACGCGATCTCATTGGTTCTTTCTCCCTCGCGTCCACGCCGCCAGCCGCAGCCGCCCGACGATGCCGCCGGGGAAGTGGTAGACCGCCAGCACGAAGAGCAGGCCCAGCCACAACAACCAGCGGTCGGGCGAGATCAAGGTGCTCAGCACCGGCACGCCTTCGACCAGCGAGCCGGCCGCCTTCAGCAGGGCCTGCAGATAGTTCTGCGCGACGATGAAGAGCACGCTGCCGATGACGGCGCCATAGACCGTGCCCATGCCGCCGATGACGACGATGAGCAGCAGGTCCAGCATGATCTCCATGCTCATCGCCGTCTCGGGGCCGGTGTAGCGCAGCCACAGCGCCAGCAAGGCGCCGCCGCAGCAGGCCAGCAGGGCCGCGACGATGTTGGCGCCGGTGCGGTAGACGACGGTGCGGTAGCCGATCGCCTCGGCGCGGAACTCGTTCTCGCGGATGGCCTGCAGCACGCGGCCGAAGGGCGAGTTGACGATGCGCAGCAGCAGCGCGATGAGGGCCGCGACGGCGACGAAGAGCAGGTAGTAGGTCAGCAGCCGGCCGTCGAGCATGACGCCGAGGACCGGGTCATCCATGAACTCGGTCGACGGGCGCAGCGCTGAAGGCAGCTGGAAGTTCAGCCCGTCCTCGCCGCCGGTGAAGTCGCTCATTTGCGAGGCCAGCGTCATGAAGGCCGAGGCGACGGCCAGCGTGATCATGGCGAAGAAGATGGCCTTCACGCGCAGGCTGGCCAGGCCCATGGCGAGGGCCAGAACGGCGCTCAACGCGAGGGCGGCGATGAAGCCAATGCCCAGCGACGTCCAGTCCGACCCCAGACGCGTCGACGCGATGGCGATGCCGTAGGCGCCGATGCCGACGAACATCGTGTGGGCGAAGCTGACGATGCCGGTGTAGCCCAGCAGCAGGTCGTAGCTGGCGACGAGCAGGATGAAGACCAGGATCTTGGCCGCGACGTTCAGCGCCTGGGTGCCCGGGAAGATGAAGGGCGCGCCGAGCAGGCCGACGAAGCAGGCGACCAGCAGCGCGCCGAGGATGCGGCTGCGCGGCAGGTCATGCGAAAGCAGCGCGCGGATCATTTGGCGCCCACCGGGTAGAGGCCTTGCGGGCGCCACAGCAGGATGGCGACCATCAGCCCGATGTTGGAGAACAGCGCCGCCTTGGGCGCAATGAAGCCGGCGTAGTTGGCGACCAGCCCGACCAGCAGCGCGCCGACCAGGCAACCCACCGTCGACCCCAGGCCGCCGATGATGATGACGATGAAGAGCAGCAGGTTGACCTGGGCACCGATCTGCGGCGTGACGCCCTGTTGCACCAGGCCCCACAGCACGCCGCCCAGGCCCGCCAGCGCGGCGCCGGCCACGAAGACGCCGACGAAGAGGCGCCGCACGCGATAGCCCAGCGCCTCGACCATCTCGCGGTCCTGCACGCCGGCGCGGATCAGCAGGCCGATCTTGGTGCGGTTCAGCACCAGCAGCAGACCGACCAGCACGACCAGGCCGACGACCATGGCCAGCACGCGGAACTTCTCGACCGCCACGTCTCCCATCAGGAAGATGCCGCGCAGTGCGTCGGGCATGGGCAGCGGGATCAGCTGGGCGCCCCAGGTCGCCTTGATCAACTCCTCTCCAATGATCATGCCGCCCATGGTGATGAGGATCTGCTTCAGGTGTTGGCCGTAGACGGGCCGCACCAGCACGCGTTCGAAGACGACACCGACGGCTGCTGCGATGGCCATGCCGGCCGTGCAGGCGGCGGCGAGGGCGGCGAGGTTGGAGGCGACATTGGGGCTGGTGGCCCAGGGGGCGAGGAAGGCGAGCACGGTGGTGGCCGTGAAGGCACCGAGGGCGATGAAGACGCCGTGGCCGAAGTTGAGGACATCCATCAGGCCGAAGACCAAGGTCAGGCCGGAGGCGATGACGAAGATGATGAGGCCCATGGCGATGCCGGCCAAGGTCAGGTTGAGCCAGGTGCTGGGGCTGCCGGTGAGGGGCAGCGCCAGCAGCATCAGCGCGGCTAAGAGCGCGAGGGGTTTGGGGTCGAGTTTCATGTGCTCGCTACTTCTGGTTGGTGGCGAGTAAGGTGCCGGGAGTCCGTCCCGGCGGCCGGGTAACTTTCTTCTGCGGCGCCAGAGGAAAGTCACCAAAGAAGAGGCGCTGAACCGCACACCAGCGCGACGCCGCCATCAGCGGCGCGCGAAAACAGCCAACCGCATTGCGGGAAGAAGCGACCCGCTGCGCTCTCGCGTCTGACTTGTGACGAGCAGCCCTCATCGCACCACCTGCCCGTCCGACGCGCGGCTGCACGCCGGGCTCACCAGAACAGCCCAATGCAGCGCCGCCCGGGCGGCGCGGCTGTTCCGTATTTGGGCTGTAGGGCGCCGGCGTGCAGCCGCGACTTAAGCGGCGTGAAGGTCCGAGCCGTGGTGCTCGTGACAAGTGGTGGGCGAGAGCGCAGCGGTTCGCTTCGGGGTGCGACCCGGTTCGAGCAACGCGAGCGCCTGATCCCGCTCGAGTGCGGATTGCGTTGAGCGCTCCTCTTTTGGTGACTTTCCTCTGGCGCGTCAGAGAAAAGTTACCCGCCCTGCCGGGGCGGACTCCCGGCTCACTGCACCGAGTCGAGAGGCTCTTCGCAAGAGCGACCCAGATCATTGATGCGCTCCCAACGACAACCCCAGCAACCGCTGCTGCAGCGCCGCGTCCTCGATCAACTCTCGCATCGCCCCGCGATGCACGATCCTTCCGTCATCCATCACCGCGACCGAATCGCCCAGCTCGGTGGCCACCCGAAAGTTCTGCTCGACGAGCAGCACCGTCGTCTGCGACGTCTTCTTCAGCTCGCGAAGCGCCGTGATGAGGTTCTGCACGATCGCCGGCGCCAGCCCCTTGCTGGGTTCGTCGATGACCAACAGCTCCCGCGGTTCGATCATGGCGCGCGCAATCGCCAGCATCTGCTTCTGCCCACCCGACAACTTGCCCGCCGGGTGCTGCCAGAACGTCTTCAACGCAGGGAACAAACCGAACAGCCAATCCAGCCGCTGCGCATCCAGATCCGCCAACCGCTTGGCCGAACGCGCGGCCAGCAGCAGGTTCTCCGCCACGCTGAGCTCGCCGAAGATGCCCATGGTCTCGGGCACATAGGCGATGCCGCGCGAGGCAATGTCGGGCGTGGCCATCTTCGTGATGTCCTCGCCCTTGAACGACACCGAGCCGCTGCTGGCCGTCCACAGGCCCATCAGCGTGCGCAAGGTGCTGGTCTTGCCCGCGCCATTGCGGCCCAGCAGCATGGTCACCTGGCCAGCGGGCACTTCGAGGTCGACGCCATGCAGGATGTGATACGCCCCGACGTGGGTGTGGACGCCCTTGAGTTCGAGCAAGTTCATGCGGCGACCCCCAGGTAGGCCTCTTGCACGATAGGCGACGCGATCACCGTCGCCGGGTCGCCATCGGCCACCAGCTTGCCTTGGTGCAACACGATGATGCGGTCCGCCAGCTCGCGCACGACGTCCATCTTGTGTTCCACCAGCAGCAGCGTGTGCTTCTTCTCCGCCTTCAGCGCGCGGATCAGGTCCAGCACGACGGGCACCTCGTCCACGCTCATGCCAGCGGTGGGTTCGTCGAAAAGATAGACCTTGGGGTCCAGCGCAATCAGCATGGCCACTTCGAGCTTGCGCTGGTCGCCATGCGGCAGGCTGGCGGCCAGATCGTCAGCGCGTGAGGCGAGCCGCACTCGCTCCAGGATGGCCCGTGCCTCGGCGATCAGCTCCTTGTGCGACAGCCACACCGACAGCATGCGCAAGCCCTTGCCATGCCGCGCTTGCACCGCCAAGCGCACGTTCTCCAGCACCGTCAGATGCGCGAACAGCTGCGTCAGCTGGAAGGCCCGGCCCAGGCCGCGCCGCGTGCGCAGCGGTGCCGGCAGCTTGGTCAGGTTCTCGCCTTCCAGCCACACCTCGCCGGCGGTCGCGGGCAGCTGGCCCGAGATCAGGTTGAAGTAGGTCGTCTTGCCGGCACCGTTCGGGCCGACGATGGCCGTCAGCGTGCCGGGCTGGAAGGCGCACGACACGCTGTCGACGGCCACATGGCCGCCGAAGCGGATCGTCAGGTTCTTGGTCTCGAGCACGGGCCGTCCGGGATCAACGCTTGTTGCGGATGGGGACCTGCATTTCCTCCGGCTTGATCTCCCGCACCAGCTCCGGCACACCCCATGGAAACGCCGGGTCCACCTTGATGCGGAAGTGGTACATCGACTGCATGGCCTGGTGGTCTTCAGCGCGGAAGGTCATCTTGCCCTTGGGCGTCTCGAAGCTCATGCCTTCCATGGTCTTGATGAGCTTGTTGGTGGCCGTGTCGCCGCCGGTCTTCTTCAGCGCCTCGACCAGCGCGATCGCCGCGCTCATGCCGCCGGCCGTGAAGAAGTCGGGTGGGTTCTTGAACTGCTTGTAGTGGTTGGCCACCAGCCACTCGTTGACCGGGTTCTTCGGGATGCCGAAGTAGTAGTAGGTGGCACCTTCCATGCCGGGGAACTGCTTGTAGGCCGTCATGGCCGGCAGGATGTTGCCGCCCGAGCCGACGCCAATGCCGTAGCGCTTCTGCAGGTCCAGCGCGGCCAGCGCGCCGAAGGGCGGCGTGGCGCCGGCCCACACGACGGCGATGACCTTGGGACCTTGCTTGTCCTTCAGCGCATCCACCAGGCGCTGGATGCCGGCGGTGAAGTCCGTCGTCGCCGTGGGCAGGTATTCCTCGTGGACGATCTTGGCCTTCTTCAGCGCTTCCTTGTAGGCTTTCACGGCGTCGCGGCCGAAGGCGTAGTCCTGGGCCAGGATGCCGATGTTCAGGCCGGCGATGTCGGAGGCCACGGCGTTGCCGATGGCGTCCTGGCTGGAGTTGCGGCCGGTGCGGAAGATGTATTTGTTCCACTTGTCGCCGGTGATGGAGTCGGCCACGGCCGGCTCGACCAGCAGGATCTTCTTGTACTCCTCGGCCACCGGCAGCATGGCCAGCGCCACGCCCGACGACGACGGTCCGACGGCGATGTCCGCCTTGTCGTCGCCATAGGCCGCGGCCAGCAGGCTCTTGCCCACGTCGGGCTTGCCCTGGTCGTCCTTCTCGATGACGACGAGCTTCTTGCCTGCGACGGTCATGGTGCCGCCGGTGGCGTAGTCCAGGCCCATCATGAAGCCCGTCTGCGTCTGCTTGCCGTAGGCCTCCAACGGGCCGGTCTTGCTGTAGACGTGGGCGATGCGGATTTCTTTATCGGCAGCCAGGGCGAGGCCAGGCAGGGCGACCGCCAGGGTGGCGGCGGCGATGGCGAAGCGGCGCGTGGTGAAGCGCATGGGCTTGTCTCCTGAAGTTCTTGAGGCCTGCTCTGTCGGCAGACGGTGTCTTCCCTTTTTGCAAGGGCCGTGCCCGGCGGGGAAGGGAGCGCCGGGGCGGATTTTGTGCGGGTTGTCCCGAGGTTTTCGGACGCGAAACTGTTGCCGAGTGTCCGGGAGTTAGGCGCTGCCTGAAATATGGACGAATGCTCTGGCGCTGGCCAGCCTAGAGGCCGGTCTTTTGCCTGGCACGCGCCATGAACAGCCCCAGCATGGACAAGAGCGCAACGGCCAACGCCAGCGGGAAATAGAAGATCCAGGCCAATCCACTTTCGCGCACGGGCACGCACCACAGGATCCACGCCTCAAAGCAGCACAGCAGCAGCGTCAGCATCAGCAGCGGCAGCCAGGTGAAGCGGCGGCAGCTCGGGCAAAACGCGCCCAGGGCGGTAACGACAATCTGCGGGCCGGCCATGAACATCCAGTTGATCAGCCCGTTTGCGAAGACGACTGTCCAAGGCTCGACCCGCTGGCTGGGCCGCCAGATACCGAGGCCGACGATGATCAACCAGGGTGTGACGAGCGCGATCGCGGCGCTGCTGAGGAAGCTGGGAGGCTTCATTCCGGTTCGCGTGCCTGCTCCAACTCCGGCCAACGTGCCAGCCTCTCGTACAGCGACGCTCGCGAGATCTGCAGCAGCCTGGCCGCCGCCATGCGGTTGCCGCCGGTGGCCTGCAGCGCGCGGGTGATGGCGTCACGCTCCAGGGCTTCGATCAACTCGGGCAGTGGCGCCACGGCCTGGGCCGTCGTGATGGCAGGCGCCGCGGGTTGAGGCGCCGGCGCGGGCGTTGCGGCAGCCGGCGTCCGCCCCACCGCTCCACCCTGGAAATGCGCCGCCGTCAGCTGCATGTCGTCGCTCATCAGGCTGACCTGCTCCAGCGTGTTGCGCAGTTCGCGGATATTGCCGGGCCAGCCCTGCTGCATCAGCCATTCGATGGCGTCGGGGCTCAAGAGCTTTTGCGGCATGCCGCTGCGGCGGGCGATGTCTTCGCCCAGGGCCTCGGCCAGCGCCTCGATGTCGTCCAGGCGCTCGCGCAGCGCCGGCACGCGGATGGGCAGCACATTGAGTCGGTAGTACAGGTCGGCGCGGAACTGGCCGGCAGCGACCATGGCGGCGAGGTCACGGCTCGTCGCGGCGATCACGCGCACGTCCACTCGCAGCACGGTGTTGCTGCCCAGCGGCTCCACCTCCTGCTCCTGCAGCACGCGCAGCAGCTTCGATTGCAGCGCCAGCGGCATGTCGCCGATCTCGTCCAGGAACAGCGTGCCGCCGTCGGCCAGCTTGAACTTGCCGTCGCGGCCCTTGCGGTCGGCGCCGGTGTAGGCGCCCGGCGCAACGCCGAAGAACTCGGCCTCCAGCAGCGTCTCGGGCACGGCGGCGATGTTGACGCCCACCAGCGGCCGGTGCGCGCGACGTGAGGCCGAGTGGATGGCGTGGGCCATCAGCTCCTTGCCGGTGCCGGTCTCGCCGAGCAGCAGCACGGTGGAATCGGTCTGCGCGACGCGGCGGGCCTGGCGCTTGACCTCCAGCGCCGCCGGGCTGGCGCCGATGAAGCTGGCAATCGTGTACTTGGGCCGGCGCTGGGCGGCCAGCTGGCGCCGCGTGTCTTCCAGCTCCTGCTGCATGCGCGCGAACTTCTGGATCAGCGGCTGCATCGTCGTCTCGGGGTGGTCCAGCAGCACCAAGCCCAGCGCGCCGATGACCTCGCCTGCGTCGTTCCTCAGCGGCAGGCGGCTCACCAGGAAGGTGCCGGCCTTGTTGGTCAGCAGGTCCACCAGCACCGGCTTGCCGGTTTCCAGCACCTGCAGCATCTGCGTGTTCGGGACCACGTCCTCCACCCGCTTGCCAACGAACTCGTGTTCATCGGTGAACCCCAGCGCTGGCAGGAAGCGCTTGTAGCCGTCGCTGATCCAAACCACGCGATGGTTGCGGTCGATGACCATCATCCCTTCCGTCGACCGGGCCAGCACGTCGAACATCGACTGCGCGGCCAGGCGCAACAGCCCGTCGACATCCTGGGGGATGTCGAGCGGGGCGGGTGTCTGGTTTTTGGACAGGGGCATGACGGCGGGAATGTAGCGCGGTGGGCGTTGGTGGCGGCGCGCCTTGGTCTATCCATTTCATGTGGGTGCCCGCTACTTTTGGTTGGTGGCGAGTGTGGTGCCGGGAGTCCGCCCCGGCAGGGCGGGTAACTTTTCTCTGACGCGCCAGAGAAAAGTCACCAAAAGAGGAGCGCTAATGCAATCCGCACTCGAGCGGTATCAGGCGCTCGCGTCGCTCGAAGCGGGGCATGCCCACAAGCGAACCGCTGCGCTCTCGCACACGACTTGTGAAGAGCGCCAGCGATCGGACCTTCACGCCAGTTGACGCCGGCTGCACGCCGGGCTCATCAGCAAGCAAACCCAATGCAGCGTCGCCCGAGCGACGCGGCTGTTCGGTATTTCCTGATGAGCACGGCGTGCAGCCGCGCGTCGAACGGGGTGCTGATGCGATGGATCCCGCTCGTGACAAGTCAGACGCGAGAGCGCAGCGGGTCGCTTCTTCCCGCAATGCCGTTGGCTGTTTTCGCGCGCCGCTGRTGGCGGCGTCGTGCTGGTGTGCGGTTCAGGGCCTCTTCTTTGGTGACTTTCTTCTGGCCCCGCAGAAGAAAGTTACCCGGCCGCCGGGACGGACTCCCGGCAATGCATCGAGTAACCACACTCCCTGAGAAAGCAACCCACCAACCCCCATCAGAACTTCAAGGTTCCGCCCAGCGTGAACGTGCGCGGCGGGCCGTAGTAGGCGTTCAGCACGCTCAGCGCCGCGATGTTGTAGCCGTCGGTCTTGTAGGCCTTGTTGGTCAGGTTGCTGCCCTGCAGGAAGAAGCTCAGCTTGGGGTCCTTCTCCCAGATCAGACCGGCGTTGACCAGCGTGTAGGCGTCCTGGGCCAGCGCCTCCGACAGGTCGGTCGTCGGGTAGACCTTGCTGCGGTGGGCAAGGCCCAGGCGCGAGCGCAGCGTGCCGATGGCGAGCTTGGCGTTGTGCTCGATGTTCAGGCCGGCCTGGAACTTGGGCGTGTTGGTGAACTTCTTGTCGGCCGCCACGTTCACGCCGCGGTCGAAGTACTCGTCGTATTTGGCGTCCAGCGTGGCCAGGTTGCCGCTGATGCGCCAGGCCGGCGTCGGCATCCACAGGAACTCGACCTCGGCACCGTTGACGGTGGCCTTGCCGGCGTTGGTGAAGTCGCCGAAGAAGCCGGGCTGGCCATTGGCCTGGGTATAGCTGGTGAACACCGACAGCTGCACGTTCTTGTACTTGTTGTGGAAGACGGCGGTGTTCAGCTCCAGCCGGCCGCTGTCCAGGATCATCTTGGCGCCGAGTTCCAGCGAGTCCAGCACCTCGTCCGCGAAGGGCTTGCCCGAGGACGGGAAGGCCACGGTGTTGGCGCGGATGTTGTAGCCGCCGCTCTTGAAGCCGCGCGAGGCCGTCGTGTAGAGCTTCACTTCCTGGCTGGCCCTGTATTCGAGGGACAGGCGCGGCGAGGTGTTGGTCACCGAGCGGCTGTTGTCGAAGTTGGCCGGCACGGCGATGGGGGGACCGCTGAACTGGTCGTTCGCGAAGGCCTGGTTCAGCACGACGGCGCGCTTGCTTTCGTCGGTATAGCGCAGGCCGGTGCTGACGCTGAATTGCGGCGTCAGGCGCCAGCTCCAGTCGCCGAAGATGGCCTTGCCCTGGGTGTAGACCAGGCCATTGGTCGTGCCGAAGCTCAGGTTGAAGAAGTTGTTGCGCACCGTGCCGCCGGCACGGCCATCGAAGTAGTAGACGCCGATGACGCCCGAGTGGTTCTTGCCTTCGTAGATGGCCTGCAGCTCATGGCTCTGCGAGCTGTCGTGGTACTCGGCGCGGACGTCGGCGGTCTTGTTGGGCAGGCCGTCGAAGTCGATGGAGGTGTTGGTGTCGGAGGCGCGATGCGCCAGGATGTACTTCAGGCTCCAGTCGTCGCTGAGGCCCCAGTTCAGCGTCAGCGATTCGCCCTCGCTGCTGGTGYGGTTGGCGTTGGGCATGCCTGTCGCGATGTCGTAGCGGCCAGGGGTGGGGGGCGTCTTGGCGGGGTCGAAGGCGCTGACGTTCAGGCGCTGGAAGCCGCGCATATGCGAGTCGTCCCGGGTGCGGTCCACCGACACCTGGGCGTTGAAGCTGGAGCCGGTCGGGAACCAGCCGGCCGAGAAGCGGCCGCTCATCGTCGCCTGGTCGCTGACGGGGCTGCCGTCGGTCAGGTTCTTGCCGTAGCCGTCGCGGTTCAGGCTGGCGCCGGCGAGGCGGAAGCGGAACTGGCCGTCGTTGACGGCCGTGCCGACACCACCCTTGGCCGTGACCTGGCCGTAGTTGCCGATGGCCAGCGTCACCGAGCCTTCGGTCTTCTGGGGCAGCGGCTTGGACACGTATTTCACCGCGCCGCCGATGGTGTTCTTGCCGTACAGCGTGCCCTGCGGGCCGCGCAGCACTTCCACGCGCTGCACGTCGTACACGTCCAGCAGCGCACCTTGCGGGCGGGCGATGTAGACGTCGTCGAAATAGATGCCCACGCCCGGGTCCACGCCCCACAGCGGGTCGGCCTGGCCGACGCCGCGGATGAAGGTCGTGATCGTCGTGTTGCTGCCGCGCGCGGCGTAGATGGTCAGGTTGGGCACCTGGCCCTGCAGATCGCCCAGGTCCTTGATGGCGAGCTTGTCCAGCTGCTCGGCGCTCAGCGCCGTGACGGCCACCGGCACGTCCTGCAGCGACTCCTCGCGCTTGCGTGCCGTGACCTTGACGACGTCCAGCGTCGTCATCGCCGGTTCGGCTGCGGTCTGCGCCGCCGCGGGCAGAGCGATCGTGGCACCGAGTGCGGCGAGGATGGCGAATTGCAGCGGGCGGACGTGGAACGTCGGCGCCGGTAGGCGTCGGGTCATGGCGTGTCTCCTGGTTGTTGTGTTTGGAACCAGATGCCAAAGCGCAAAAGCCATGCCCGCGCCAACTCGGGGCGAGTTGCTGGCAAACCCTTGCGAGCTAACCCGCGGTTTTGGCCTCCGGCGCTGCGAAACCGTCCGGATTCCAGGCATCCGCGCCGCCATGTGCTGTCCAGGATGCAGACAACATCCCTGGGGGCTGCAAGGCCGTCGAGGCGCCGCTATCCTGCGCCGCTTCCTCAAAATCCCCCGGAGACCCACCATGCTCAAGCGTCTGCTCCCCGCCGCCATCGCCCTCGGTTTCAGCGCCACCGCCCTCGCCGCCGGCCCGCAGCTCAAGGGCCAGGCGCCCGGCTGGTACCGCATGCAGCTCGGCGATTTCGAGGTCACGGCCCTGTCCGACGGCACGCTGGACCTGCCCGTCGACAAGCTGCTGCAGCAACCCGTGCCCAACACGGTCAAGGCTCTGCAGCACGCCTACCTCGGCGTGCCGCTGGAGACATCCTTCAACGCCTACCTGATCAACACCGGGGCCAAGATCGTCCTCGTCGATACCGGCGCCGCGGGCCTGTTCGGCCCGACGTTGGGCCGCGTACTGGCCAATCTCAAGGCTGCGGGCTATGCGCCTGAGCAGGTCGACGAAGTGGTCATCACGCATATGCACGGCGACCACATCGGCGGCACTGCCGTCGACGGCAAGGCCAACTTTCCCAACGCGACGCTGCGCGTGGACAAGCGCGACGCCGACTTCTGGCTGTCGGCCGAGCAGGTGGCCAAGGGCGACGGCGCCAAGGCCATCGCGGCCAACGTGAAGGCCTATGCCGACGCGGGCCGCTTCAAGCCCTTCGAGGGCAGCGCCGCCGGCGTCGAGATCGTGCCCGGCGTGAAAGCCTATCCGGCCTATGGCCACACGCCCGGCCACAGCAACTACGTCGCCGAGAGCAAGGGCCAGAAGATGATGTTCTGGGGCGACCTGATGCACGTCGCTGCCGTGCAATTCCCCGAGCCGGCCGTGACGATGAGCTTCGACTCCGACCCCAAGACCGCCGGCCCCGCCCGCGAGAAAGCCTATGCCGCCGCGGCCAAGGATGGCTACTACGTGGCGGTGACGCATGTCTCCTTCCCCGGCATCGGCAAGCTGCGCGCCGACGGCAAGGGCTATGACTGGCTGCCGGTGAACTACAGCGCTAACCGCTGAACTTTCGCCCGGGCTGCCGGCTTGCGGGCCGAGCGCCGGGCCGCTCCCTAGCCGGCCCGCGCTGGCGATGTGCTTGCGGCTCAATGCCGCAAGCATCGCCGTCCCCTCGGGGGCTGAGGCCGGACTCGGCAAGTCCTGTGGACTTGGCGTGCCTGCCGAAGAGCAGCCGCTCTGTCGGCTGCGCGGTCTGCAGGACCGACCAGCCTCGCGCGCGTTCAGCGACGCGAGGCTGGGCGAGGGGCTTCAGTCCCCCAGCAGCTCGCCGATGGGCTGCAGCCCATCCACCCGGTCGCACACCGCCTTGGTGCTGGCCAGGATGGGCACGCCCAGCAGCAGGCCCGGCAGGCCCCACAACCAGCCGAAGCCCAGCACGCCGATGAACACGACAACGGGGTTCATGCGGCTGCTGCGGCTGCTCAGCCACGGCATCAGCAGGTTGCCTGACAGCGTGTGCACGCCCAGCGCGATGCCTGCCACGAGCAGCGCCATGTCCGCGCTGCCGAACTGCACGAAGCTCATCAAGCCCGCGGTGCTGGTCAGCGTGGCGGCGCCGATATAGGGGATGAAGTCCAGTGTGAAGGCCACCACGCCCCAGACGGCGGCATGCTCCATGCCCACGAGCGTGAAGGCCAGCCAGATCGTCAAGCCGACTGCGGCGCTGGTGAGCACCTGCACGATCAGATAGCCCTGAATCTGCGAGCCGATCTCGTCCAGCGTCTGGACCGTCAACCGCCGCTTGGCAAAGGTGGGGCCGGCCAGGTGCACCAGCTTGCGCCGGAAGGTGTCGCCCGAGGCGAGCAGGAAGAAGGCGATGAACACCACCACCAAGATCGAGCCGAGCAAGGCCAGCAAGCCCACCGTGCCGCTCAGCAGGTAGTCGTGCAGGTTGAAGCGGGGGCGTTCGACGATGACGCGGGTGATGCCGCGAGGGCTGGCGGCAGGGGCGGTCGCGCTGGCCTCAGCCGCCTGTTCCAGCTGGGTTGCCGCCTTCTGCACCTGCGCCAGCGGGTTCACGCCGGGCCGGCGCTCCGCCATCGCCGCGCGCACCTTCTCGGCGGCCACGGGCAAGGCTTCAAGCAGCTTGCTGGCGTCATCGGAAAGCGCATAGCTCGTCCAGCCGACGCCGCCTACAAGGCCCAACAGCAGCGCCGCCGCCGCCAGCGCCCGGGGCAGCCGCAGCCGTTGCAGCCGGTCGACCAAGGGGTTCAGGGCATAGCTCAGCATCACGCCGAGCAGCACCGGCACGAAGAACGCGCCGGCCACATGCAAGGCGGCCAGCGCCGCCACCAGCGCGATCAAGGCGAGCGAAAAGCTGCGGATGTCGACGGGCATGTGCAGGCGCATCGGTTCGCCGGCGGGCGTAGGCGTGGGCGTGTCGATGCTGGAGGGAAGTGCGCTCATGGCATGGCAGCGTACGCGCTGTTACACGGCCATGCACTCGCACTTGGGTGCTTCGAGGCGCCGTCTGACAGGGGGGCGTTGTGCCCACCGACAAGCCGCGACCGCTGCGGTGGCCGACCCTGTTGACATGTATCTCTTCACCCACAGGTTTGCCCGCCAGACCGCCCGCGTGCTGCACAACCCCTGGGGCTTTGCCTGGCAGACGCTGAAGGCCTTTCGCGCCAACCAGGGCCTGCTGCTGGCCGGTGCGGTGGCCTATTACGCGCTGCTGTCCATCGTGCCGCTGATGATCCTCAGCGTCATCGCGCTGTCCCACTGGGTCGGGCAGGCCTTGCTGCTGCAGACGGTGGGCCGCTATCTGGAATGGCTGGTGCCGGGCCAGTCGGTGGCCATCGTGGCCGAGCTGGCGCGCTTCCTGGCTCACCGTGAAGTGATGGGCTGGGTGCTGCTGGTCAGCATGCTGTTCTTCAGCTCGCTGGCCTTCTCGGTGCTCGAGGGGGCGATGTCGGTGATCTTTCATCACCGGCACAAGCTGCGCCGGCGGCACGCGCTGATGTCGGCGCTGATCCCCTACGTCTACATCCTCTGCCTGAGCCTGGGCCTGCTGCTGGTGACGCTGGTGGCCGGCCGCTTCCAGGCCCTGGGCCAGCGCGAGGTGGAGTTCCTGGGCCTGAGCTGGTCGCTGCACGGCGTGTCGGGGGCCATGCTCTATCTGCTGGGCTTTGCCGGCGAGGTCTTCGTGCTGGCCTCGGTCTATATGGTCATGCCCGCGGGCCGGCCCTCGCTGCCGCTGGCCCTGATCGGCGCGCTGGCCGCGGCCCTGCTGTGGGAGCTGTCGCGCCACGTGCTGGTCTGGTACTTCGGCACGCTGTCGCAGATCGGCACCGTCTACGGCTCTCTCACCACGGCAATAGCCGTGCTGCTGAGCCTGGAGATCGGCGCCACGCTGCTGCTGTTCGGCGCCCAGGTCATTGCGGAGTTCGAGCGGCTCGGCGAGCCTTGATCATCCGCATGATGGTTGTGAGATTGATGACCGCGATGACGACCTCCAGCGCCGTGCCGCCGATGGAGCCGACGATCAGGTTGTTGGCGATCCACAGCGCCGTGCCGAACATCATCAAGAGCCGCATCGGCACGCCCTGCAGCGTGAACAGTGCGATGGTGCCGAGGCAGGACGCGCCCAGCGGCAGCCAGTCGCTGGGCCGCTGCGCGATGGCGAGGCCGAAGCCGATATTGGCCGCAACGACGCCCACCGCCACCCACCGGGAGCGCGTGTACAGCGACAGCAGGGAGCGCAGCATCGACAGCGACGAGCTGGCCACCGCCGTCGGGTTGCCCAGCAGCGCGAAGTGGGCGATGTAGGCGACGCACTCGCCCGTCATGAACCACTTGAAGCGCCGGTCGTCGGTCTGCAGGAAACAGGCGGCGCCGAGCACGAAGGCGAGATAACCCAGCGCTTGAGCGGGAGAAAACCAGTCGGTGGCGAACATGCGGGGTGGTCGTTGACCCCCTGGAATTAGGGAGGCGTCTCGGCGAGGCCTGGATTGTCCCGCCGACGCCAGGAAAGCCCGCCTTCGCGAGCGGCGGGGTGGCATTCCCGGTGGTTATGCGGCCCGCTCGAATTGGCAGAGCCATGTCGGACTAACCCGATGGTCGCTGCACAGCCGTTTGCGGACCATCCGACCCGCCTCCAGCTCACGCGACGCCGTCGCCCTCGCCCCATGACCAAGAAGACGCTGATTGCCGTCCTGGCAATAACTGGTTTGTTGATCGGTGCACCGGCACGTGCCGAGCTGCAGTCGCGCGCCAACGGCAGCATGGTCTACGACACGCAGACCCACCTCACGTGGCTGGTGGACGCGAGCGCCGGCGGGCTGCTCACCCAGGCCGACGCGGCGCAGTGGGCGGCGTCGCTGAGCTTCGGCGGCGTCGACGACTGGCGCCTGCCCGCCGTGCTGCCGGTCAATGGCAGTGCGCTGCAGCTGGACTATTCGGAGGACGGCTCGACCGATGTCGGCCTCAACAACGCGGGCTTCAACAGCGAGCTGGGCCGGCTCTTCTACGTCAGCCTCGGCAACACGTCCGCGGGCCTCACCCATGCCGGCCCCTTCAGCGGCCTCGTCGATGCCAACAACGCCGTCGGCCCGGTGTTCTGGACCGGTACGGCCACCGAGCCCGGCTGGGGCCTGAGCTTCTTCATGGGCATGGGCCTGCAGGACCAGCTCGCCACGGACACCCTGGCCCAGGCCTGGGCCGTGCGGGTGGGCGACGTGGCAGCCGTGCCCGAGCCCGGCAGCGTGGCCCTGCTGCTGGCAGGCCTGGTGGCCATCGCGGCCCGCCGTCGTTCGCGCTGAGGAGAGCCGCCATGAGAACCCTTGCCCTCATCGCCCTGTGCCTTGGCTTTGCTTCCCAGGCCCAGGCGGCCTACACCCCCACGCCCAATGACTGGGCCTGCACCAACAAGGTCGGCGGCACCTGGACGCATGGCCGCGCGCCGTCGGGCTGCGATGCCAATGCCTTCGGCCCCGACAGCTTCGTGCGTGGCAACTACAGCGGCACCATCTTCAATGACGCATCGGCCAGCCTCGTCGACGAGCGCAAGCGCTATATGCAGGCGATGTACCCCGTCATCCGCGACGCGAGCGAGCGCTATCTGCGCTCGCGCAAGCCGGGCGTGTCGGCGCGCGAGCTGGAGGCCTTCCAGCGCGGCACCTTCGCGACGCTGCGCCAGGAGACCTTCTGGTCCCACTACCGCGATGCGCAGCTCGCCGCCGGCCAGCCCTACACGCTGAAGATGATGCGCGGCGACAGCGGCCATGGCCACGGAATGATGCAGGTCGACGACCGCTATCACTTCGTCCAGCTCCAGCAGGGCAAGGGCTGGAACATGATGCAGAACTTCACCTACGCGATCGACATCTACTACGCCGCGTGGGAGGCCGCGCCCGCGTCCTGCCTGGGTGGCGTGACGGCGCCGACCGGCACCACGGCCGAGGTCGACGAGTACTGGCGTGGCCGCGCGCGCTCGGCCTGGTCGGCCTACAACGGCGGGCCCACCAAGGTCTGCCGCTGGCAGAACGCGTCGGACGTCAACGTCGCCAAGGACAACGGCTACCGCGACAACTACGACGCCCGCCTGTGGCTGACCGACGTGGCCGACCTCGGCAAGGCCGCCGGCATCGACGTGGCCTGCCTGATGGACGACGGTCCGCAATGCCCCGTGCCGGTGGGCGGCAACGTCGAGGCCGGCAAGCTGCTGCAGGTCGGCAGCGCGGCCTGCGTGCTCAATGGCAGCACGCTGGAATGCGTGGACGATGTGCGCGACGCCGCCTGCCTGGCCGGCCGCGCGAACTTCGACGACAGCAGCATCACCCAGGTCTACGTGGCGCAGACGGCCAACTACGCCCGCATCGACCACAACCGCCACCAGCTCTGCCGCGCCCAGGTGCCGGGCCTGCAGTCGCTCGCCAGCGCCATCGCGACGCTGCAGCCGCTGGCGCTGCGCTCGGCACCCAACGGCATGGTGCTGGGCCAGGCGGCGGCGGGCACTTATCAGGTGCTGGACTTCATGGTCAGCGGCGCGCAGCAGCAGACGCGGCTGTACCGCATCCGCGCCCTCGTCAACGGCGTGCTGACCGATGGCTGGATAGACGCCGGCACTGCCGCCACGCAGGCCTCGCTGGCCGTGGGCGCGGCGCCTTCAGGGGCCGGCGCCATTGCCTATCCGGGCGACTGGGTCAAGGTCGTGCCCAACCTCAATATGCGCGCCACGCCGGGCGGCGCCCTGCTGGTGGCCATCCCGGCCAACACGGCCGTGCAGGTCAAGGAGGTGTTCGGCACCGCATCGGCCAACAACCTCTACTACCGCGTCGAGTATCTGCACAACGACGGCGTGCTGCGCGAGGGCTGGATCTTTGCCGGCAACCTCTACCCCGCGTCGACGCTGGCGAGCTGGGCCCTGCCGACGGCAGCGCCGTCGGCACAGAAGCACGCCCACTGCCCCAACGGCACGCGCTACGACAACCACCTGCGCCAATGCATGAGCGCGAGCCAGACCTATGGGCCCTTCACCGCCGCGGCGACGCAGGCCTGCGTGGACGGCGGCGGTGGCGCGGTCTGCACGGCCAACCGCGCGACGGTCGTCGATGGCGTCGCGCTGGCCCTGCCGATCTGGAGCAAGGCCCTGGCGGCCGCCGCCACGGGCAATGGCGACTGCCCGCGCGGTGCCGCGCGCTCCCTGGCCCACCGCTTCCATTGCACGGAGGCCGTCACCCGCAATGGCGCCGCCGAGATCGATGTCTACGGTCCCTTCGGCACGGCCCTCGTCAACGCCTGCCTGGCGCGCTCCGGCAATGCGGCCTGGTGCCGGACCAATCGCTGGCCGGCGGCCGCTTTCCTGGCCTTGCAGCCCTGAGCTATGAAGGCGAAGCTGGCTCTGGCCGCTGCCACGGCGGCGGTCGTCGCAGGACTGTGGTGGGCGCAGGACGACGATTCCGCACCCACCACGGTGGCGGCCGCACCGGTACCGCAGGCCCTGCAGCCCCTGTCTCCGGCCAGCGCCTCGCCCACGTCGCCGCCGACCATTCGCGATATCGAAGCGGCCGCGGTGGCGTCGCTCACCACGGCAGAGCCGGCCCAGGCCCTGCGCACGCTGACCCAGTGCCATGCCGCCAACAGTTGCCGGCTGACGCGTGGCGAAGGCATGGACGAGCATTTCGAGGTCGTGCGCCTGCTGCTGGAGCAGCTGGACCGGCTCGCCGCTCATGGCGGCCCGGCCGAGCAGGCGGCCTGGGCCCGCGAACTGCTGGCCTTCCCAGACGGCCATGTGCAGGCCGCGGCGCTGGCCCTCGCCGCCCGGCTGCCGCCGTCCGCGGAGACGACGGCCGCGGCGGTCGCAGCCCTGGGCAAGACCTATGACGCCGTGCTGCTCGGCAAGGCCTACCCGGTGCTGCAGCAGTGGCAGCAACTGGGTTTGAGCAGCGGCTTCGACGACATGTTCATCGGCCTCGTGCACACCGGCGGCTGGCAGGCGGCGCAGTCGGTGGCCGACAACATCCGGCCTTTCCTGAACGCCGGTAATGTCGCGCGTTTCGAGCAGGTCGTCGGCCAGCTGCAACCCGGCACGCGTCAGCAATCGCTGCAGCGGGCGCTGCGCGACTACCAGTTGCAACGCCAGGGCGGCTGAGCGCTGTTGAAAAATCAACAGCCAGCTGTTGATGGCGCAGCAGTCTGTTGATTTATAGGCACCGCGGCGAGTTGGCTGGCGCCTGCCAGAAGCCCCTGTCTTCATAGAAGAAACGGCGCCAATCCGGGGTGCCGAATGCACCCGGCACAGCGCTTGCGATGAGAGCACCTGACATGACAGGTCAGGCCCTCTCACCCATGCTCTCTCCGACCCGCGCTGACGCCCCGCTGCACCACGGCCCCGCCGCCGTGCGGCTGTACAGCCGCATCCGCGAGGACATCCGTGCCCGCATCGTCAGCGGCGCCTGGCAGCCGCACGACCGCCTGCCGTCCGAGAGTGAGCTGATGGGCCTGTACGGCGTCAGCCGCATCACCGTGCGCCAGGCACTGGGCGACCTGCAGAAGGAGCGCGTCATCTTCAAGGTGGCGGGCAAGGGCAGCTTCGTGTCCCCCACCAAGCCCTTCCAGGAACTGGGCCGGCTGCAAGGCTTTGCCGAGGCCATGGGCGCGCTGGGGCACGACACCTACAACCGCCTGCTGGCTGTGAGCACGGTGCCCGCGACCGAGGAAGTCGCCCAGCGCCTGCAGCTTGCAATGAACGAGCCCGTCACCGAGATCCGCCGCGTTCGCCACGTCGGCTCGCAGCCGGTGTCGCTGGACCTGACCTGGCTGCCCTTGGCCCTGGGTCAGCGCGTTGCCCGCGAGGACCTCGCCGTGCGCGACATCTTCGGCATCCTCGAAGCCGACTGCGCCGTGCCGCTCGGTCACGCCGACCTCGTCATGGACGCCCAGCTTGCCGACGCCGAACAGGCCGCACTCCTTGGCGTGGAGCGCGGCGCGCCGCTGCTGCACATCGAACGCCTCACCCACGGCGCCGACGGCCGGCCGCTCGACTACGAGCACCTGTACTGCCGCGCCGACAACTTCCAGTACCGGCTGCGCCTGCAACGCAGTCCCGATTCAACAACAGCCCCCACGCTCGCTTCGCTCACTGCCCCCCGAGGGGGCGCGTCAGCGGTTTCGGGCGGCCGGGCACCACTGACGACATGAACCTCATAGAAACCGAAGTCGACGTCCTCGTCATCGGCGGCGGCACCGCCGGACCGATGGCGGCCGTCAAGGCCAAGCAGGCCAACCCGGCCTTGCGCGTGCTGCTGCTGGAGAAGGCCAACGTGAAGCGCAGCGGCGCCATCAGCATGGGCATGGACGGCCTCAACAACGCCGTGCTGCCCGGCCACGCCACGCCCGAGCAGTACGTGCGCGAGATCACCGTCGCCAACGACGGCATCGTCAACCAGAAGGCCGTGATGGCCTATGCGGCCAACAGCCACGCGATGGTGGAGGAGCTGGACCGCTGGGGCGTCAAGTTCGAGAAGGACGAGACCGGCGACTATGCCGTCAAGAAGGTCCACCACATGGGCAGCTATGTGCTGCCCATGCCCGAAGGCCACGACATCAAGAAGGTGCTGTATCGCCAGCTCAAGCGCACGCGCGTCGAGATCACCAACCGCCTCGTCGCGACGCGCCTGCTGACGCACGAGGGCCGCATTGCCGGCGCGATGGCCTTCGACTGCCGCACGGCCGACTTCCACGTCATCCGCGCCAAGTCCGTCGTGCTCAGCTGCGGCGCCGCCGGGCGCCTGGGCCTGCCGGCCAGCGGCTATCTGTTCGGCACCTACGAGAACCCGACCAATGCGGGCGATGGCTATTCCATGGCTTATCACGCGGGTGCGGAGCTGTCGGGCATCGAGTGCTTCCAGATCAACCCGCTGATCAAGGACTACAACGGCCCGGCGTGTGCGTATGTGACCGGACCCTTCGGCGGCTACACGACCAACGCCCAGGGCCAGCGCTTCATCGAGTGCGACTACTGGTCGGGCCAGATGATGTGGGAGTTCTACCGCGAGCTGCAGGGCGGCAACGGCCCGGTGTTCCTGAAGCTGGACCATCTGGCCGAGGAAACGATTCAACAGATCGAGACCATCCTGCACACCAACGAGCGGCCCAGCCGCGGGCGCTTCCACGCCGGCCGCGGCACCGACTACCGCGAGCGCATGGTCGAGATGCACATCTCCGAGATCGGCCTGTGCAGCGGCCATTCGGCCTCGGGCGTGTGGGTCAACGAGCACGCGCAGACGACGGTGGCCGGCCTGCACGCCGCGGGCGACATGGCCAGCGTGCCGCACAACTACATGCTGGGCGCCTTCGTCTACGGCAAGTTGGCGGGAGAGAGCAGCGCAGCCTTCTGTGCTGCCAATGACTTCGCGCCGGTCGATGCCGACCAGGTGGAAGCCGAGCGTCAACGTGTCCAGGCGCCGCTGCTGCGTGACAAGGGCCTGCCGCCCAACCAGGTCGAATTCAAGCTGCGCCGCATGGTCAACGACTACCTGCAGCCGCCCAAGGTCACGAAGAAGATGGAGATCGGGCTGGAGCGCTTCGAGGGCATCCGCGAAGACCTCGACCAGCTGCAGGCCCGCGACCCGCAC
The DNA here is from genome assembly GCF_056406535.1 of Roseateles sp. P1_C1_2. NCBI lineage: Bacteria > Pseudomonadati > Pseudomonadota > Betaproteobacteria > Burkholderiales > Sphaerotilaceae > Roseateles > Roseateles sp. P1_C1_2. Next base: position 144,283 of record NZ_JBFUAB010000015.1, on the reverse strand, counting down.
GAGCTGATGCGAGCCATGGAAGTGCACTTCATCCGTGACTGCGCCGAGATGGCCGCACGCGCGTCGCTGTTCCGCACCGAGAGCCGCTGGGGCCTGTACCACGCGCGGGTCGACTACCCCGAGCGCAACGACGCGGACTGGATGGTCCACGCCCAGCTGCACAAGGACGCGCAAGGCCGCATGAGCTGCTTCAAGCGCGCCATCGAGCCCTACATCGTCCCCATCGCCCAGGCCGACAGCTCGGCCTATGCACGGCTGCGCATTCCGGCCGAAACCGTGCCCGCTTGAAAGACCACCTCATGAGCATCGCCATGACCACCCCGATCCGCCCGCAGGCGCTGACGCCCTCTCAAGTGCCCGTCACCGTCGACGCCGACAAGTGCATCGCCCACAAGGGCTGCACCGTCTGTGTGGATGTCTGCCCCCTCGACGTGCTGGCCATCGACCTCAGCAAGGGCACGGCCTATATGAAGTTCGACGAGTGCTGGTACTGCATGCCCTGCGAGAAGGACTGTCCCACCGGCGCCGTCCACGTCGAGATCCCCTACCTCCTCCGCTGAACTGACTGTCATGAAGAAACTCGCTCTCCTGGCCCTGTCTCTCGCGCTGGCCTCGGCGCAGGCAGAAACGATTCGCGTCGCCATCGGCACGCAGGACACGACGATCAATTGCGCCACCGGCGGCCTGCTGATCCGTGAACTCAAGCTGCTGGAGAAATACCTGCCCAAGGACGGCAAGTACAAGGGTGTCACCTACGACATCCAGTGGAAGAACTTCACCTCCGGCGCGCCGCTGACCAACGAGATGGTGGCCGACAAGCTGGACATCGGCTCCATGGCCGACTTCCCCGGCTCCAACAACGGCGCGGCTTTCCTGAAGGCCGGCAAGGCCAGCCTCTTCCTGACCGTGCTGTCGGGCAGCACCCTGGGCAGCGGCAACGGCGTCGTGGTCCCGAAGCAGTCCACCATCACGTCGCTGTCGGAGCTGAAGGGCCGCACGATCTCCGTCCCGTTCGCGTCGACGGCTCACGGCATGCTGCTGCGCGCCATCGCGTCCCAGGGCTGGGACCCGCAGAAGGACGTCAACATCATCACGCAGGCGCCTGAAGTGGCGGGGCCGGCGCTGCAGGCCAACAAGATCGAGGCCCATGCCGACTTCGTGCCCTTCGTCGAGCTCTTCGAGCACCGCGGCATCGCGCGCAAGATCTACGACGGCGCGCAAGCATCGGCGCCGACGTATCACGGCTCCCTCGTCGCGGCCGACTACGCGAAGAAGTACCCCGAGATCGTCGTCGCCTTCCTGCGCGCCGCGTTGGAGGCCGACAAGCTGATCGCCGCCGAGCCCGAGAAGTACAGCGAGCTGATCGAGAAGGTCACCGGCATCGAGGCCGCGGTGAGCTATCTGTACCACGGACCCCTGGGCCTGCAGACCCGCGACAACACCTGGAAGCCCGAGTACCGCAAGGCCCTGGCCACCTCCATCGAGACGCTGAAGCTGATGGGCCGCGAGTCACCGCTGAAGGCCGAGACCTTTGTCGACGACCAATACATCCGCGCCGCCTTCAAGGCCTCCGGCATCGACTACGAAGCCAAGCTGAAGAACTACGACAAGCTGGCGCTGAAGGCCAATGACGCCGTCACCGGCAAGCCCATCACCGACTTCCAGCGCGCGGCCGGCATCTGGCTGGTGGGCGAACCCAAGGTGCGCCACTACGCGAGCATCGAGGGCGCGTTGGCCGACCTGCGCAAGCTGGAAGCCGAAGGCAAGAAGGCCCGCGGCATCTATGTGCATGACCTCGTGCACCGCATCAAGCTGCTGGCGCCCAACGCGTCCTTCGTCGCCGATGCCAACGGTCAGCTGAGCGCCTTCCTGCAGAAGGACGCCGCCAACGCCTATGCCGCCGCGGTGAAGGGCAAGGCGCTGGACTTTGCCGGCGCCCAGGCGGCTGCCAAGGCGCGGTGATGCCATGAGCGCCGTCCTGCCCGCGCCCGCTCAGGTCGCACCTCGCCCGATCTGGTGGCCGTCGTTGACGCGGCTCACGCTGCAACTGCTATCCCTCGCCGGTTGCCTGCTGGCCTGGCAACTGGCCTGCGCCTGGCGCCTGCACCTCGGTTTCGTCACCTTCGCCAACACGCCCAGGCCGGCCGAGGTGTTGGAGGCCGCCTGGCAATTGGCGCAGTCGCCCAAGCTGTGGCCGCATCTGTCCAGCAGCCTGCTGCGCGTCGGTGCCGGTTTTGGCCTGGCGGCCGTGCTGGGAGTGGGACTGGGTCTGCTGATCGGCCGCTTGCCACTGGCCAACCGCCTGTTGCTGCCGCCGCTGGAGGTGCTGCGCCCCATCCCCGCCGTCGCTTGGATTCCGCTCTCCATCCTGATGTTCCCCTCGTCCGAGGGCAGCATGATCTTCATCACCTTCGTCGGCGCGCTCTTCCCCATCCTGCTCAACACCATCCATGGTGTCGAAGGCGTGGACGCCCGCCTGATCGCCTCGGCCCGCGGCCTGGGCACGAAGGGCTGGCGGCTCTTCACCGAGGTCGTCGCGCCGGGTGCGGCGCCCAGCATCGTGACCGGCCTTTCCATCGGCATGGGCACCTGCTGGTTCTGCCTCGTCACGGCCGAAATGATCGCCGGCCAGTACGGCATCGGCTACTACACCTGGGAGAGCTACACGGTGCAGGCTTATCCCAACATCGTTGTCGGCATGTTGGTCATCGGCGCGCTGGGCATGGGCAGCAGTGCCGTCATCACCTGGCTGGGCGCGCGGCTGATGCCCTGGCAGGGAGGCAAGCGATGAACGGACGCATCACCGTCGAGCACCTGTCGATCGAACTCGGCGAAGGCGCGGCGCGCTTCGAGGTGCTGCGCGACCTGTCGGTCACCATCGAGCCGGGCGAGTTCGTCTGCCTGCTGGGCCCCTCGGGCTGCGGCAAGTCCACGTTGCTGGGCGCACTGGCCGGCCATCTGTCGCCCTCGCATGGCCGGCTGAGCCTGGACGGCGAGCCCATCACCGGCCCCGATCCCGACCGTGGCCTCGTCTTCCAGCAGCACACGCTGTTCCCGTGGAAGACCGTGCTCGACAACGTTGGCTACGGCCTGAAGATGAAGGGCGTGCCGCGCGCCGAGCGCGAGCAGCGCGCTCACGAGCTGCTGCAGCTCGTCGGCCTGCAAGGCTTCGAGCGCCGCTATCCGCGCGAGCTGTCGGGCGGCATGCAGCAGCGTGTGGAGATCGCGCGCGTGCTCATCAACCACCCGCGCGTGCTGCTGATGGACGAGCCCTTCGGCGCGCTGGATGCACTCACCCGCAGCCGCATGCAGGAGCTGCTGTTGGCGCTGTGGGCGCGCATGCGCACCACCGTCGTCTTCGTCACCCACGACATCGATGAAGCCCTCTTCCTCGCCGACCGCGTCCTCGTCATCGGCCCGCGCCCGGGCCGCATCGTCGAGGAGCTGAAGCTGGACTTCGCCCGCCCGCGCGACGCGGCCCTGCTGACCGAGCCCGCCTTCGTGCAGCTCAAGCGCCGCTGCCTGGCCCTGCTGCGCGAGGACGGCCACGCGCCGCCGCTGGAGCGGCTGACCCCTCTTGGTACGCCACGCTGGCGCTTTGCGAATTGACTCGACATGACCGACCTGATTGATCCCGACGCACAGGAGCTGCTGCAACGACTGGCCGACCCCGACCCCGGCGTGCGCCGCGTCGCCGTGCTGGCGTTTGCCGACGTCGAGGACGAAGCCCTGCTGCCCGCCCTGGCCCAGCTGCTGCGCCGCGACCCCGACCCCACGCTGCGTGCCGAGGCGGCGCGGGCGCTCGCCGGCTGGGACGAGCCCGCCGTCGTCGATGCCCTGGCCGCTGCACTGAGCGACACGCCCGAAGTCGCTTCCGCCGCCGCCCAGTCCCTCACCGAGCTGAAAGACCCGCGCTCCGGCGAAGGCCTGCTGGCCCACGCCGCCTCGCCCGACGCCTTCATCGGTGCCGCCGCCCTGCGCGCCCTGCGCGAACTGCGCCTGCCGGCTGCCGCCACGCCTGCGCTCGCGGCGCTGCAGCACGCCGATGCCAGCGTGCGCCGCGAAGCCGTCGCGGTGCTCGGCTGGCTGAAGCACGCGGCCGCCCTGCCGCTGTTGACCCGCGTCGTCATCGCCGACGCCGACACCGAAGTGCGCCGCGCCGCCGCCGGTGCGCTGGGTCTGGCAGCGCTCGAGCAGGTCGCCAGCGTGCAGGCAGCACTGTGCGAATCCCTGCAGGACGCCGCCTGGACCGTGCGCGAGGAAGCCGCTTCGACGCTGGGCAAGCTGCGCGCTACGGCCGCCGCCACCGCACTGCGTGCGGCCATGGACGACGACTACTGGCAGGTGCGCCTGCGCGCTGCCCGGGCGCTGGGCCGTATTGCCGATGCGCAGGCCCTGCCGGTGCTGAGCCAGGCCCTCATCCACCCGGCAGGCAACCTGCGCAAGGAGGCGGCCATTGCGCTGGGCGACATCGGCGACGCGACCGCCGTGCCCGCACTGCAGGCGGCTGCCGCCGATCCCGACCCCGAGGTGCGCAAGGCCGTGCGCCTGTCGCTGCAGCGCCTGGGCGTACCCACTGGAGTGGACCGATGAGTGAGCTGCCAGAAGCTGTCGACTTGACGCCCGCCACGCTGCGCCTGCGCTGGCCCGACGGTACGGCCGACCTGCCCGCCGCCCAGCTGCGCGCCATCTGCCGCTGCGGCGCCTGCCGAGCCCGGGCGCCGCAGGCCGCGCCTGTCCTGCTGGTGGACGCCGTGCCCGTGGGCCGCTATGCGCTTCAGCTCATCTTCAGCGACGGCCACGACCGCGGCATCTATCCCTGGGTCTGGTTGCGCGAGCTGTCGTCTGCCACGACCACCACCGCCGGCTTGGCCGGCCAGGCCCCGCCCGCACTGAACGCGGCCCAGGCCCAGCCCACCCAGCGCAGCAGCGACGCCGCCAGCCACAGCGCCCAGGCCAGCATCAGCACGCGGTAGAGCCAGACCGGCGCACTGAAGACCCAAGCGCCGGCCGTGTGATCGGTGAAACGGTCCGAGGTCCAGATCAGCACATGACTGCTCGACTGCGGCCCGGCGACCAGCAGGTCCGGGTAGCCGAGCAGGCCGGTGCGCAGCACGTCCAGCAAGGCGCCGATGGCGAACAGCGTCCAAAGCACCAGCAGCAGCTGCAAGAGGATGCGCAGCCAGCGCGCCGTGTTCGGCATGGCCAGCGTCCAGCGCCGGCGCGCTTCCAGCAGCGCGAACCAGCCGGCCAGCAGCACCAGCGCCCACAGCGACACCGGTGCCACGCCCAGGGCCAGGATCAGCCACGCCGGCCGCGCCATGACGCCGGGCAGGCCACGCGGGGCAAACCAGGCGAGCACCAGCACGACGACCAGCACGCCCCAGATCAACACGGCCGGCCCCATCAGCGGCCCGCCGACGGCGAGCACGATGCGGTCCTGCGGCACGTTCAGCATCAGCTCGTCATTGACGCCGGGCAGGCCCAGCGTCACGCCTTCGTGTCGCCACAGCGTCCCCATCCCGCCGGGCTCGCGCCAGAGCAGGTTCACGGACTGGTGACCGGGGGTCAACGGCAGGCTCAACGCGCCATCGCGCGGCTGCAAGGGCAGCACATTGCCATTGATGCGAACGGCGAGCAGCTCGGCACCGGCCGGCAGTTTCAGCACGTGAGGCCCGCCGAGGCTGGCGCGCAGGCTCAGGTCCAGGCCGACGTCGCTGCTGCGCTCTCCCGGCGAGATGGAGGTGCGGGCGCTGTCCAGCGTCAGGGTCTGGCCGGGCACGCCGGCGGGCTTGCTCACGGTCAGCTTCAGCGTCTCGCCGGGCCAGGGCCGCCACTCGGGCTGCCACTGGCCGCCCTGCTGCAGCGCCGTGGCGGCCAGGCCGCTGGATTCCACATGCCATTGCGCGGACGCGTCCACCGTCCAGTGCTCGACCTGGTTGGGCTCCTTGCCGGCGGTCAGCGTGAGTGCCTCGGCAGGCTTCAGCGTGCTGGCGACTTCGGCCGCGTCATCGCCGCCCAGTTGCAGGCTGGCCACGCCGCCTTCCACCGTCACGCGGGCATCGCTGACCGCCTCGCCGGGTAGCAGGGCCCAGCGCACGCGCAGCGGCGCGCGGCTGGGGGCCATGCGCTGGATCTGCGTGGTCACCTGCCAGCGCAGGCCCAGCTGCAGACGGCGGTCCACGCGCACCAGCGGCGGCAGCGCGTCGCGCTGGGTGCCGGCGTCCTCGGTGCGGCTGCTGCCCGAGCCGGCCTCGCGGCTCAGCGTGATGGCGCCGGTGCTCTCGCCGCGCGGGTCCAGCCCGGCCAGGGCCCAACCCTTCAAGTCGCTCTGCAGCGCGCGCGGCGGCAGCGGCAGCGCGATGTCCAGGCCGCTGGCGCCACCCACGTCAGCGCTCAGCACCACCTGGTGCACACCGGCCGGCACGGCGATCAGCAGCCGACCTTCGTCATCGCGCCGCGCGGCGGCCGGCTGGCCGTCCAGCGTGATGCTGCCTGGCTGCCAGCCGGTGCCCTGGCCGGGCAGGGGCACGGCCACCAGCGTCTGCGCATGGATCTCGGCGCGCAGCTGCACCGTCGAGCCCGAGGCACTGACGAAGAGTCGGGCCAGCTCGGCACAGCGCGGCAGGCAGTCGGGCGGCGCGGCGAGCTTGTCGCGCATCGCCTTGAGTTGCTCGTCGCTGGGCCAGCCGGCCTGGGCTTCGCTCGGTTGGGGCGTCAGGCCCAGCAGCAGCAACAGGGCAGCCGCGACAGCGCTGGCAGTCGCGCGTGGCGCGCGCAGCGGCGGCGGCTTCAAGCCGGTGACGACTATCAGCGCAAGCGCCAGCAGCGCCAGGCCGGCCAGCTTCATCAGCGCCGTCGCCCAGGGCGGCAGCAACCACAGCCGCAGCGTCTGCTCGGGCGTGACCGGGCCGCTCCACGTGAGCATGTGGCCGCGCCAGGTCCAGGTCGGCAGTCCGGGGCCGGTCTGCACGCGGGCGTTGGGGTCGATGCGCTCGGTGGGAGCGTAGGGCGAGGGGATGTAGGGTGCGGGCGAGAGGCTGCCGACCCGTTTCCCCGGCGGCGCGGGCATGGTCATCTCGGGAGCGGGCATGACCTTCTCTTCGATGATGCGCATGTCGGCAGCTGCCGGCGGGCCGCTGCGCGTCATGAGGAACCCGGCGCCCACCGCAGGCCGCTCCAGGCTCGGATAGATCGCCTCCCTGACCTGCTGCACCGCAAACGGCAGCATCAACAGCGCCAGCATCCCCGCTACCGCGATACGGCCGCGCGCAAACGCCGTCTGGGCGCGCCCCAGCGGCAACACGCGGGCCAGGGCCGTCAGCGCCAGCAGGCCGAACCACAGCACCGCGGGTGGGCTGCCGGGCGTGTGCCAGGTCAGCACCAGCGCCACGCCGAGCAGCAGGCCGACCCGCCAGCCCAGCAGCCGGTAGGCCGCCAGGGCGGCCAGCAGCACGAAGAAGAAGTCCCACAGCGTCCACATCGCCAACCAGGCGTCGCTGGCGCTGCTGGGGCCTTGGGCGTGCAGCAGGCGCCAGCCGGGCGGCAGCTGCAGTGAGACAGCCAGTCCGTCGACGGGAATGCTCCAGCCGCTGGCGGGCAGGGTGCCGTCGCGCGGCCAGCGGCTGTCGGCCTCGATGATGTGAGCGCGTCCGCGGGCATTGAACTCGCGCTCGCGCACTTCGAAGCCGGCCCGGTCGTCGTTCGACAGACGGGTGATGGGCTGGTCTTCGCCGTGAATGGCCGCACGACCGAGCTGGCCGGGTGCGGTCATGGCCAGGCGCGCACTGGCCGACAGTTGGCCATCGAACTGGTCTTGCGCCGTCAGGCCAACGCCGTCGAAGTCCAGCCAGAGGCGGCGCATCTGCTTCAGCGCGTCCGGTGGCGGCTTGGCGTTGCCGCGTTGCAGCTCGCTCAGCTTCAGCGTCTCGCCAGGCTTGAGGCGAAAGGCCGGCAGGGCGCGCCAGGGCTCGGGCATCTCGACCTGGCGTGGGTCGACGCTGGCCGGACCCTCGGGGCGGATCAGCCGCAGTGCCGGCGCTGCCTTGACGACCCAAACCTCCTCGTCGGGCGCCGCCTCGGGCAGCTTCAGCGCCTGCACCGGCGCCATCAGCCGGGCGCGCAGCTCGATGTGCCAGTTGCCCGGCCGGGCCTGCACGATGAGACGGCCGTCGTCGGCTAGGCGGGCGGGCAGTGGGCTGTCGAGCTGCATGGCGCGCAGCCCCGGCAGCAGGGCCAGCGGCAGCTCCACGGCGCGGGCGCGGCCGGCAACGCGCAGGTCGAAGGCGGTGGTTACCGTCAGCGGCAGTTCGTCGTCGATGAGGCGCACGGTCTGCACGCTGACGCTGTCGCTGGCCTCGGCAGGGCTGGCCCCGGCGCGCAGCCAGATGCGGCCTTCGCCGTCGGGCGCGCGGGCCTGGGTGGCACCGTCGCTGGTCACGACGATGGTGGCGAGGTTGGCGGGCACGGCCAGGTTCTGCGGCATCTCTGCCCAGGCGATGCGGCCTTCGACAACATGGGCGCCCGGCGCCAGCCAGACGGCCGGATGCTCGCTCGCCTCGACGACGGCCAGCGCCTTGCCGCCCGCCTTGACGTCCTGCGGCCAGGCGCCGGGCTCACCGGGCAGGGCCACGCGGGCCGGCGCGCCGAAGACCTGCACCTCCAGCTTGAACGTCGCCTCGCGAGCCCCGGCGCCGAGCTGCAGCCGCCCGGGCCAGACGCAGACCGGCGTCTCCCCTTCGGCGGCCCCAACCGGACAGCCCAGCGGCGGCTGGCCTTGCAGCGCCCAGGGCAGCCAGTCGCGCGTGGCGGCGGGCAAGTCAGCGGGTGTCAGCGGTGCGGCATGCACGGTCAGGCCGGCAAGCAGGCACAACAGCGTCGTCGCGAATCGCTTCATCGTGTCTCTCCCTGTGCGCGGCATTCCAACACAGCGCAAGAGGACGTCGACGGGGGTTGTCGCGGGTGCGCGGGGTGCTGCTGCCGGTGCAGCGAGATGCGACTTTTGCCGGGCGGATGCGATAGTGCAGCGGTCGTATCCACGCTCTGCATCTCCTCCCTGATGTCCGTTCTCGCACCCTTGCCCACAGTCCCGACCGAAGAAGAACCGCGGACGTCCTGGCCAAGCCTGTTGCTGGCCCTCGTGACTGCGCGGCGTGCGCCGTCATTGACCCTGCATTGCCTGCTGGCGTGGCCGGTGGCCTTGCTTCCCAGCGCGGCCTTCGTCGGCCTGGCCTATGGGCTGGCCGTGGCGCTGGGCGTGGACACGACCGCCTTCGCGCCACCCGATCGCGAGGCTTCGTTCAAGGACTTTTTCGGTGCGGTGGTCTTTGCACCCCTGGCCGAGACGCTGTTGCTGGGCGGCCTGCTGTGGCTGCTGGGCCGCCTGTCGAGCCAGCCCCTGTTCATCGCCGCAGTCTCCGGCGTGCTGTGGGGCGGCCTGCACGGCGCGCACGGCTTGCTCTGGTTCTTCGGCACCTTCTGGAGCTTCTTCGTGTTGAGCTGCGGCTACCTGGCCTGGCGGCCGCTGGGCTTCGGCCGCGCCTTCGCCGCCGCGACCCTCCCGCATATGCTGATCAATCTGACGGCAATGATGCTGGTGTGGCTGCCTGCCTGAGGCGAGACGGGCCGGCGTCAGTCGGCCTGCAGCGTCAGCGCCACCAGCGTCCAGCGGTCTGCGTTGCTGACCACGGTCCCGTCGGTATCGAGAACCACCGGCCCCAGCTGCATCACCCAGACGGTGTCGCCGATGCGCAGCAACGGCTGCCATTGACGCAGTTGCGACAGCGCGCATGAGCCCTGGCCGGGGAGTGGCTGGTAGACGCTGCAGTTGGCGTCGTAGGTGCGCACCGCTTCCAGGCGGCCATCGGCCAGCAGGCGCCATTCGCGGCGGCTGAAGTCGAAGGTGGAGGTCGGCTCGCCCGGCACGGTGAACTGGAGCCCGAAGCGGCCGTCGCTGCGCAGCTGGTAGGCGACGCCCTGGCCGTAGAAGACGCTGACGTTGGACGCGAAGCTGTGCTGCCAGAAGGCGCGGTCCAGCGTCGGGATCGCCACCGGAATCACGCTCACTTCCACGGCCGTCTGCGGGCTGCCGTCCGCTCCCAGGTCCTGCAGCAGCCAGCGCGCATCGCCGCGCGCACCCTTGCCCAGCAGCGTGTACAGATGCGAGACGTGCGCGAAGTCCACCCGCAGTTTGCCGTCCACGAGGCGCCAGCTGCCCTTCAGCCCCGATCGCGACAACGTCAGTTCGGTGGCCGACGTGACCGTCGCGATGTCCTGATGGGGTTCCAGCACGTCGTTGGCGTCCAGGGACAGCGGCGCGGACAGGCCGGCCCATTGCGTGCCGACCGCGAAATCCTCGGCCTTGAACGCCGGCGTGTCGATCTGGCGGCGCATGAGGTCGCCACTTTCGACGCGCCGTTCGCTGCGCGACTGATTGGGAGGGATCCGCGTCACGGATCCCTGCCGTGCGACCTTGGCGAGCGACGTGCTCTGCGGGCCGCCGATATCGCTGAGGGTCAAGCCCGTGCGGGTGAGCTGGAAGGGAACGTCTTCGCTGATCTCCAGCAGGCCCAGGTAGGCATAGTCGTAGGCACGGTAGGCCTCGACGGGGGGCTGGTCGTAGGTGACGGTCATCGCGCGGGCGCTGGCGGTCCAATGCACGGCACGCGGCCGATCGCTGACCTCGGTGCCGGTGCCATCCGAACGCAGCGTCAGCGTGCGCACGGCCTGAGCGCCGGCCTCGTCGCCATAGCTGTAGATCAGCGTCACCGGGGCGCCGTTGGCCGTCGGCGTTGGGGGCGGTGCGTTGAGGGCGGGGTCGCCCAGCGTGGCCTGGCGGGCGGCTTCGAATTCGCCGGGCCTGTCGCGCCGCAGGCTGGTGCGCAAGCCGTTCAGCGCCGCGGCGCTGGTCAGCAGCGCACGGGTGTCGGCCGCACCGGCCGGCAGGGCGACGCCGCCGTCGATGACGAGCTTGGCCGTGGCCGCCGCGTCCAGCACGGACTGCGGCCCGAGCCGCTGCAGCGCCGCCACCAGTTCCGCGGCGGTCCCGGGTTGTGCGCCGGCCTGGGCAATCAGTCCGGCCTGCGCGGCACTCAGGTGCGTCAGGTTCAGGGCGGCGTTCTGCTCGGCCGCCAGCTTGCCATCCCTGGACGCCGCCGCGAGGCCACCGAACTCACCGGCCAGACTGGTGAGGACGACCTTGGACTGGGTGCCGGCGCCTGTCGCGGTCAACGTGACGAAGTCGCCAGGCTGGCTGCTCTTGACCGCCAGGGTGTAGCGGCCGCTGGCATCGGCAATGGCCGTGAAGCTCTGGCCGCCGACGTCGGCCTTGACGGTGGCGTTGGCGACGGGTGCATCGGTGACCTGGCCCTGCAAAGTCAGCGCGGCCTCCACCGTCAGCTTGACCGTGGCCGACTGGCTGGCCGTGCCGACGCTGAGCTTGTAGCTGAAGCTGTCGGGACCGAAGAAGCCGGAATTGGGCGTGTAGCTGATCTTGGTGCCGTTGACGGTGGCCGTGCCGTGCAGCGGGGCGGCATCCACCGTCACGCTGGCGCTGCCATTCGTGACGGTGTCGTTGTCGGTCACGCCCAGCGCGACAGCGGTGTTCCAGGCCACGGAATAGGCATCCGCAGCAGCCACGGCGGCCGGTGCAGGAGCCGGCGCGGGTGCCGGTGCCGGTGCGTCGGACCCACCACCGCCGCAGGCGGTCAGGGTCGAGATCAGCGCAGCGCCGAGGGCACAGCGCAACATGGCGCCATCACGGCGCCCCAGCTCGGTGGACATGCGGAACTCCCTGGGTCATCTTTTTTCGCCGCGATTGAACCAGAAAATCCCGGAGGATCTGATCAGGGCTTCACGCGGACGATGCGGCCGTGGGCTTCCAGCACCAGGTAGAGCAGGCCGTCCGGTCCTTCGCGCACATCGCGCATGCGGCCGGCGTCGGGGAAGAGCTTCTCCTGCTCGGCGGGCCGGTTGTCAGCGTCGAGCTTGACGCGCTCCAGATAGCCGAACTTCAGCGAGCCGATGAAGAAGTTGCCCTGCCAGGCCGGGCCGTACTTGGCGCTCTTCAGCCGCACCAGGCCCGAGGGCGCGATGGAGGGCACCCATTTGACGATGGGTTGCTCCATGCCGRCCTTGGCGAAGATGCCGTCGCCGATCTTGCCGCCGCCATAGTTCTCGCCATAGGTGATGACGGGCCAGCCGTAGTTCAGCTTCGGGCGGATGAGGTTGAGCTCGTCGCCGCCCTGCGGACCGTGTTCGTGTTCCCAGAGCTGGCCCTTGTCGTCCAGGGTCAGGCCTTGCGAGTTGCGATGGCCATAGCTCCAGATCTCGGGCAGTGCGCCGGGCGTGTTCACGAAGGGGTTGTCGGCCGGCACGCTGCCGTCCTTGCCGACGCGCACGATCTTGCCGAGGTGGTTGTCCAGCGTCTGCGCGCTCTGCATGCCGCTGAAACGTTCGCCCATGCTCAGCATCAGCTTGCCGTCGGGCATCTCGACGATGCGGCAGCCGAAGTGGTGCTTGCTCTCGACCTTGGGCTTCTGGCTGAAGATGACCTTGACGTCGGTCAGGCGCTTCAGGTCTTCGCTGAGGCGCGCACGGGCGAGGGCCGTGCTGTTGGTCTTGTTGGCGCCGGGCTCCGAGAAGCAGAAGTAGATCGTGCGGTTGCGGGCGAAGTCGCTGTCGGTGACGACGTCCAGCAGGCCGCCCTGGACGACGGCATCGACCGCGGGAACGCCCGCAATCGGTGCGCTGGGCTTGCCGCCGGCCTTGGCCGTGCGCAGGGCGCCGTCACGCTCGGTGATGAGGAACTGGCCATCGGGCAGGAAGGCCACCGCCCAGGGCGTCTTGAGGCCCTCGACGACGGTTTCGAGTTCGGGGGCGGCCTGGGCGAGGCTGCAGCCGAGGGCGAGAAGAAGGGGGAGAAGACGCTTGCTCATCGGCGTGGACTCAACTCAGGGCGCGGGGGGGCTTGCATCATCGCAGCCCACGGTCTCGCTAGCATCCCGATCCAGTGAATGACATGACTCGGGGAGGGCGGATGCGCGCTGCGGTGTGGATGACTTTGGGACTGCTGATTGCCTGCTGGGTTTCAGCGCCGGCGCGGGCCCAACCCTCGGAGGTGGATGTCATCGTCGGCCGCGCCGATGCAGACGCCAGCGGCGCCTGGCCGGTGATGCTGTGGGTGCGGGACGGCGCGCAAAGCCGCGTCATCGTGCGCGCGCCGCGGGCCTGGCTTGGGGCCATGCCCTGGCGTGCGGCCGATGCGCAGGCGCTGATGCAGCTGGAACGCTTCGGCGCACCGCGGCTGCAGCGACGGCGGGATGCCGACCCCTGCTCGACGGCACTGGCCTGGGCGCGCGTCATTCACCCGCCGGGCAGCGCCCACTGGCCGGGCGAACGTGAAGCCCTGGCGCACCCGGTTTGCGCGACCGGTGGCTGTGAAGGTGAAGCCTGGCAACTGGCATTGCCCGAGGAAGCGGGTGACGCCCTGCCGTTGGCGAAGTTGTTGCCTGGCCTGGGCGCCGATCGCGCGCAATGGCTGGTGCTGCTGGTCGTCAGCCCCTCGCAGGCCGTGATGCTGGAGGGGCTGCCGCAGCTGCGGATACCGGCCTCGCTGCAGTGGGATCGCCCCATCGAGCGCTGGGCCAGCGACGTCTTCCCCGAACGGGCCGCGGCGAGCTTTCCGGCCATCCACACCGCCCTGCTGGAGCAACTGGCGGCCACCCAGGGGCTGGCGTCGTCGTCGGCGCTGATGCGTTCCGACTCGATATCCCATGTCCAGCCGCACAGGTATGTGCGGAGTTGGGAGCCCAGCCCTGAGCAGCGCCAGGCGCTGGGCCTCGCGGGCCAGGCCTTGCAGGGTCACAACATCTTCCGCCTGCTGCTGCGGCTGAATCCGGGCAGCCGCCCGACGGCATTGCGGTTGCAGGCTGTCGATTGGCGGGAGATCGGATTCTTCGGCCAATTCCATGCGCTCGAGCCGCAAGCCGTGGACCGGCCGGCCTGCCGGCTGAAACTCGCCGACATGAACTGCAAGCAGAGCTGCGCCGAGCGCTTGGCCAGCTTGCCGGGCCAGCTGAAATGGGGCTTTCTTGCGGACGCGTCGATCAAGACCCTGGCCGACGGTGAGCGCCCGGCGGCCTGCCTCAAGAGTTGCGAACAGCAACGCGCGGCGCTGGACGCCGGCATGGAAAGTCGTTTCGAAGCCGTGGCGCAACGTCAGCGTGATGCCTGGCGCTGGGTGGAGGAGCTGACCGGGCGGCCGGCCGGCAGCTGGCAATAGCGCTGCCGCCTGCGCTGGCGATCCCGGCACGCCGATTGCCGGTCAACCCGCCATGCAGCGCTATCTCAACCGCAGCGGCGAGTCAGGCGTCGTCGCCTATGAACTCGGCCCGGCCAGCATCGCCGTGCGCTTTGTCGACGGCTCGGTCTATGTCTACGACGCCAAACAGCCGGGAGCCGAAGCAGTCGACGAGATGAAGCGCCTGGCCCAGGTCGGGCGGGGCCTGAGCGGCTATATCAGCCGCTTCGTGCAGGCCAACTACGCGAAGAAGCTGCGCTAGGCGCGCCGCATCACGACAAGCAGGCCCTCGACGGCTTCGTCGTTTTCCTTGCGGATGGCGCAGCGCGTCGACGACTCGAGTGTGAAGCCGTGGGCGGCTGCCAGGCGCTGCAGATAGGCCAGCGAATGGGCGTAGCGGCGCTTGGCGCCAAGGCGGAAGTCGCTGCTGTCCTCGCACGCCTCGACGGAGAAGGCAAACAGCCCGGCCGGCCGAAGCGCGGCCGCGGTGGCGGTGAAGACGTCGCCCAGGTCACCGATGTAGACGAAGACGTCGGCAGCGACGGCGATGTCAAAGCGCTGCGGCTGGCCTTGCAGCGCCTGGGCGATGTCGCCCTGCACCAGCTCGTCGTACAGGCCCAGCTCGCCCGCCTTGGCCAGCATCAGGCCGGACAGGTCCACGCCGGTCAGCTTGGCCGCCAGCGGGCGCAGCAGCGGCCCGCACAGGCCGGTGCCGCAGCCGAGGTCGATGACCTCGCCGCCCGCAGCCGGCAGGGCGCGCTGCAGTTCGTTCACGAGCAGCTCGGGCGTGCGATAGCCCAGCCTCTGGACGAGGTGCTCGTCGAAGTTGTGGGCATACATGTTGAACAGCGCCTCGACATAGCCGGCCGGCGCCGTCGACGGCGGGCTGCCGACGCCGAGCGCGGCCAGCGCGTACTGGATCTGGTCGACGTCCTTGCCCAGCGCCAGGGCCTGCTGGAAGGTGGCGATGGCCTGGCCGCGGCGGTGCAGGGTCAGCAGGCATTCGGCGCGGCCGACCAGCGCCTCGGAGTAGGTCGGCTGCAGGGCCAGGGCGGCGTCGAAGCTGGCCAGGGCTTCCTCGGGCCGCTCCAGCGCGCGCAGGCTGGTGCCGCGGTTGCGCAGGGCCTTGGCGTCGGCGGGCCGCAGCGCCAGCGCATGCTCGAAAGCCTGCACGGACTCCTCGTGGCGACCCAGGCTGCCCAGCGTGTTGCCGAGGTTGTTCAAGGCCGGCGCGCTGTCGGGGCGCTGGGCCAGGGCGCGGTTCAGCAGCTCGAGGGCTTCGTCGAAGCGGTTGGTCTGGCCGCAGATGACGCCTTGCAGGTGCAGGGCATCGAAGTGGGTCGGTGCGGTGCGCAGCAGGCGGCGGTAATGCTGCTCGGCTTCGGCGAGACGGCCTTGCTGGTGCAGGGCCAGGCCCTTGTCGAAATCGGTGGGCTTGGCCATGGGGCAGTCGTCCCTCAGTCTTCCCACAGGCTGCTGACCAGGGTCAGGCCCACGGCGAACAGGTCCACGGCCAGGCCGGCGCCCGTCAGCCTGGACTCGGCCGGCCAGGCGTCCAGGCGTTCGGTACGCGAGCGCTCCCGCGCCATCGCGACGAGGGCATCGGCCACGGCCGTCGTCGGGAGGGCATGCGGGGCGGAGGCCTTGGCATAGCTCTGCAGGGCCTTCTCGACGGCCTCGGGGTCCAGCAGCGACAGCGCCGAGCGGCAATGCGAGCAGGCGTCTTCCTTGCGCAGGTCCACCGGCGCGCCGCAGTTGCTGCAGTTGATGACGCCGACCTTCTTGGCGATGTCGGCGATCTCGGGCCTGGTGAGTTGTCGCACGAAGCCCTTCTCGATCATGAAGGACGCGAAGCTGCTGAAGCGCCCGTGCCGGCTCTCGCAGCGGTGGGTGATGAAGCGGCCGCTGCGCACGACGTCGAAGCCCTGCACGAGGCCGCCGCGGCACTCCGGGCAGCGCAGCCGGCCGGCGAGCGGTGCATGCGGCTCGTCGCGGTGCCGGTTCATTTCCTTGAACATCGTGGCCACCGCCGCCGGCGCCAGCCTGAGGTTCTCCATGCTGTCGAACCAGATGCCCTGGCAGCCGAAGCAGAAGTCGATCTCCACCCGGCTGTCGTACTGGCCGGGCAGGTCGTGCACCTGCATCGCGTCGCCGCAGGAGGGGCAGGGGCGCTGCTTGCCGGGCACGGTCAGCCGTCCAGCCTTTGCTGGAACACCAAGCCCGCGTGCTCGCGCAGCGCGTGGAACTTGATCTTGGGCCAATTGCTCTCGATGGCGCGCAGCTCGGGGGCGTACTCGACCAGCACGGTCGGTGCGTCGACGGCGTCGTAGGCCATGCGGTGGTCGTTGGCGTCGATGAAGCGCTTGAGTTCGGCCGCGTCGTCGCATGTCACCCAGCGCGCCACCTGGAAGCGGCTGGGCATGATGCGGGCCTTGCAGCCGTACTCGTGCTCCAGCCGGTGGGCGACGACTTCGAACTGCAGCTGGCCGACGGCGCCCAGCAGCAGCACGCTGCCGGCGATGGGGCGGAAGACCTGGATGGCACCTTCTTCGCCCAGCTGCGTCAGGCCGGCGCGCAGCTGCTTGGTCTTCAGTGGGTCGGCCACTTCGACGGCGCGGAACATTTCCGGCGCGAAGAAGGGCAGGCCGGTGTATTGCAGGGCCTCGCCTTCGGTGATGGTGTCGCCGAGCTGCAGCACGCCGTGGTTGGGGATGCCGATGATGTCGCCGGCAAAGGCCTCGTCCAGCAGCTCGCGCTTCTGGCTCATGAAGGTCACGACGCTGTTCGGACGCAGGCTTTTGCCGGAGCGCACCACCTTCAGGTTCATGCCGCGTTCGAATCGGCCCGAGGCCACACGCAGGAAGGCGATGCGGTCGCGATGAGCCGGGTCCATGTTGGCCTGGATCTTGAAGACCACACCCGTGAACTTGGGTTCCTCAGGCTGCACGGTGCGCTGCATGGCGACGCGCGAATCCGGCGGCGGAGCCAGCTCGACGAGGGCGTCCAGCACTTCCTGCACGCCGAAGTTGTTGACGGCCGAGCCGAAGAACATCGGCGTCTGCTTGCCGGTCAGGAACTCCTCGCGGTTGAACTCGGGCGCGGCCTCGCGCACCAGCTCGATCTCGCCTTCGGCCTGTTCGTACTGCATGCCGAAGCGCTCCGCATAGGCCGGGTTGTCCAGGCCTTCCAGCACTTCCTCGGTGCCGGCCGCGCGGTCCTCGCCTGGGGCGAACACGCGCATGCGCTGCTGGCGCAGATCCATCACGCCGTGGAACTGCTTGCCCATGCCGACCGGCCAGGTGAAGGGCACGACCGTCATGCCGAGTTCCTGCTCGATCTCGTCCATCAGCGCCAGCGGGTCTTTCACCTCACGGTCCATCTTGTTGACGAAGGTCAGGATGGGCGTGTTGCGGGCGCGGCAGACCTGCAGCAGGCGGCGGGTCTGCGGTTCGACGCCGTTGGCCGCGTCGATGACCATCAGCGCCGCGTCCACGGCCGTCAGCACGCGGTAGGTGTCCTCGGAGAAGTCCTGGTGGCCCGGGGTGTCCAGCAGGTTGATGACGCAGTCGCGGTATTCCATCTGCATGACGGATGACGCCACCGAGATGCCGCGCTGCTTTTCGATCTCCATCCAGTCCGAGGTCGCATGGCGGCTGGCCTTGCGCGCCTTCACCGAGCCGGCGATCTGGATCGCACCCGAGAACAGCAGCAGCTTCTCCGTCAGCGTGGTCTTGCCGGCGTCGGGGTGGCTGATGATGGCGAAGGTGCGGCGGCGGCGGACTTCCGTCTCGATGCGGCTGGCGGTGGTTTCGGACATTGAGTTCTTCTGGCGGGCTAACCCGCGATTATCGTTGCGTGCCTGTAGCCACAAGTCCGCGCGCCTGCCGGTGGGAGGGCTCAGGCACGCGAATCGCGTTCCGGTCGGCCCAGGTCTTCACATGCAAGCATGCCCAGCCTGTCGAGATGAGGTGATCACGCTGCGGCGGCGCATCGTCGCTGCCACCTATGGCCAGCGGTTTCGATGCCCCTCGTGTGGCGTCTGGCTGGAGTTTCAGTCAACTCAATCGCATCGCATCGAGCAGGAACCGGGCATCCGAGAGCATCTGCGCTGGTTGTTGGCGTACCCACTCCTCTTTGTCGCAGCGATTGCGGCATGGTCCTTCCTGATGGCGTTCGCCAGCAAAAATTTCTTGAGCTCTTGGTGGTGGCTCGTCACGGCCGTGGTGCTGGTGCCGGTTCTGAGCTACGAACTGTTCGTGCTGGCGCAGCGAGTGCGCAATGCAGCTCTTCGCAAGGCGCACTTCCAGGACCGCTTCCCCAGCCTGGATGCCCTGCGTGGACTGCGAATGGCTTGGAAGGAGCCGGCGTTCCGTCGGGGCATGGCGCGGGTGACGATGTTCGCCATCTCAGCGTTTTCGCTGTCCTGGGGCTTGATCCGTGTCCTTCATCTGATCAGAGATACATCGTGACCAGATGCCTGATCCGGCCGGCGATACGCGGGAGAGGGGTCTCTACATCCCCTTGAACTTTCCGCGGTGGGCGCGGCTGACCGGCAGGGCCTGGGCCAGCCCACGCAGGTGCACCCACAGCTCGCCGTCGTCGCGCCGTTCGATGCGCTCGATGGCGCGCGCGTTGACGACCGAGCCGCGGTGGATCTGCCAGAACAACTGCGGGTCCAGCGACTGCTGCAGCTCGCCCAGCGAGGTGCGCAGCAGCAGCTGTTCGCCGCCCTGGCTCAATGCCCGTGTGTGGCGCAGCTCCGAGCGCAGCGCGGCGAGCTGATCGACGTCCAGCAGCTTCATGGTGTTGCCGGTCCAGGCCTGCAGGAAGCGCAGGTCCGACCGCTGGGGCTGGGCCGCCTGCAGCCGCTGCACGGTGGCCGCCAGCCGCGCGGGCGTGACGGGCTTGTGCAGATAGTCCACCGCCGCGCGCTCGAAGGCGGCCAGGGCGTGCTCGGCATGCGCCGTGACGAAGACGAGACGCGTGCCGGCCGGTGCCAGCTGCGCCAGGCCCAGGCCGTCGATGCCGGGCATGCGGATGTCGAGGAAGGCGATGTCCGGCCTCAGTTCATCCAGCAGCCGACGCGCCTCGGTGCCGTTACGGGCCAGGGCCACGATCTCCAGCTCGGGCCAGGCCTGGGCGAGCAGTTGCTGCAGCTCTTCGAGCAGCTGGGGTTCGTCGTCGGCGATCAGTGCAGTCGTCATGGCGTGGGCAAGGTGAGCGTGGCTTCGGTCAGGCCTTGGACGTTGGTCGTGAGGCTGAGGCTGGCGAGGTCGCCGTGCAAGGCTTGCAGGCGTTGGCGCAGATTGGCCAGCGCCAGGCCGTGGCCAGCAGGCGCTGCGCCGGTGAGCGGACAGCCGCCGTTGACGACGCGCAGCAGCAGCCGGCCCTCGCGGCGCTCGGCCTGCAGCTCGATGAGCCCGCCGCCCTCGCTGGGCTCGATGCCGTGCTGGATGGCGTTCTCCACCAGCGGCTGCAGCATCAGCGGCGGCAACGGCAGGTCCAGCAGCGCGACGTCCACATCGACGCGGTAGCTGAGCCGCTCGCCCAGCCGCAGCGCCATGATGGCCAGGTAATGCTCGACGATCTGGCACTCCTGCCCCAGCGTCGAGCCTTCGTTCTGCCGCACCCTTTCCAGCGTGGTCTCCAGCAGACCGCTGACGGCGTCCAGCAGCGGCAGCGCGCGCGCCGAGCCCTGGCGCACGAAGCTGCGCAGCGTGGCCAGCGTGTTGAACAGGAAGTGCGGCTCGATCTGCGCCTGCAGCATCTGCAGCTCGGCCCGCAGCCGGGCGCGCTCCTGCTCCACGCGGCGCACGGCGCGCAGCCGGCGCAGGCCTTGCAGCAGCGGCAGGCTGAGCAATACCGCGCCGAAGGTGATGTGCAGCCAGGCGCGGGTCATGCGGTCCCCCGTAGCCATGGGCTCGGGCGTCAGCAACTGCTCCACCCCCCAGCCCAGCGCGGCGCCGACGAGCAGTGCCCCGAACAGCAGCTCAAGGGCGGTGCGGGGCCGACGGGCCAGCAAGCCGCAGAGCCCGTCGGTCGCGGCGTGGCCCAGCAGCAGGCCCAGGATCAGCGGCCAGGCCTGCGGCGCGCGCAGGCAGGTGATGGCCAGCACCGCCAGCATCAACATGGCGTTCAGCACACCGGGGCGATGCCAGCCCACCCTCTCCTCGCGCAGCGCCTGGGCCAGTTCGTGGCCCAGCGTCGGCTCGGTCAACCCGGCGCGGTTCAAGGCGGCGTCAGGTGGTTGGGCTGGCGGGGCAACGCGAGCGCGCCCTTGCCCGTGGTCGGTACCGCGTTCGACACGACCTCGAGCTTGAAGTCGGTCGCCTGCAGCTGGCCCGCGCCGGTGAGCAGGAAGCCAAAGCTGAGCGCGGTGGCATCGGCCGGGATGTCCAGCACCACCTCGGCGGGCTGCCAGCCGAAGCTGCCCTGCAGCTGGCGGTCCCACATATTGTCGAAGGCGGTGGCTTTTTGGCCGCTGTCGGCGCGCATCCACAAACCGCCCCATTCGGCCAGTTGGGCGCCGCGCAGTTGGGCGCTCAGGCGCACGCGCTTGCCGGCGTAGTCGGTGCCGGCGAGCTGCTGCATCAGCGTCGAAAAGCCCACGGTGCCMGGTTTGCAATCGATGCTGTAGGCCTTGGGGCTGGGCGCGCTGTCGACCGGCAGGACCCGGCCCTCGCAGGTCTGGGCATCACCGGACTGCATCCAGCCTGAAGGCAGGCCGGTCGGCTTGGCCAGGGCCGTGGCAAGCACGCCGACCCCGATGGCGGCGACGATGGCAGAGGCTTTCATCAATCAATCTCCCGTGACGGACACGAATCGGTCCGCACGCAGACTAGGTGGGCGAGTCGCGGCCCGCGGCGCAACGGGGCGAACGGTCACTGGCCGTGCAGCAGGGGTCGAAAAGGCGACATCAGCGCAGGCGTGGGGGTCGGGTCATGCCGCCGGCAGGAAAGGCTTGACGACGCCGATCAGCCGCTCCACATAGGTCTCCTTCTCGCCCACCGGCGCCGCGTAATGCAGGGCACCGCGCGCGGCGTCCAGCCCGGCGCGCGAGGCCATGACCCAGGTGGCCAGGTATTGCGAGGCCAGGCAGCCGCCGGCCGTGGCGATGGGGCCGCGGGCCTGGAAGGGCTCCTCGACGACGCGCACGCCGGCCTCGACGACCCAGGGCTTGGTCGTGGAGTCGGTGCAGGCGGGCATGTCGGCCAGCAGCCCGAGGCGGGCCATCAGCAGCGTGCCAGAGCATTGGCCGCCGATGAGCTGGCGCACCGGGTCCAGGCGCAGGCGGTCCAGCAGCGCGCCGTCGGCGGCGATGGCGCGGGTGTGGATGCCGCTGCCGAACAGCACGACGTCGGCTTCGTTGGCGAACTCCAGCGGCCGCTGCGCCGTGATGGCGACCCCGTTCATCGAGCGCACCTGCTCGGCCGGGCTGGTGATCTCGGCCGACCAGCCGAGATGGCTGAGCCGGTTGATCAGCCCCAGCGCGATGAAGCTGTCGAGTTCGTTGAAGCCGTCGAAGGTGACGACCGCAACCTTCACGCCGCCAGAAGATTTAGAAGCATCCATGCTGTCTGTTGGCTACGCCGCCAAGCCGCTGGCGCTACGCGCCGGCCCGCTTCGCAGGCGGATGATCACTCCGCAAGATTGCTCCGGAGCATCCACGCGGTTTGTTCATGCACGGTCAGCCGCTGCGTCAGCAGGTCGGCCGTGGGTTCGTCGCCGGCCTTGTCGACCAGCGGAAAGATGGCGCGCGCCGTGCGGGCGACGGCCTCATGGCCCTGCATCAGCACCTCGACCATCTTCATGGCCTTGGGCGGCACGGCGGGTGCGTCGGGCAGGCCGCTGAGCTTGGTGAACTGGGCATAGCTGCCCGGCGCCGGGTGGCCGAGCGAGCGGATGCGCTCGGCGATGGGGTCGACGGCGTTCCACAGCTCGGTGTACTGGGCCATGAACATCGCATGCAGGCTGTTGAACATCGGCCCCGTGACGTTCCAGTGGAAGTTGTGCGTCGTCAGGTAGAGCGTGTAGGTCTCGGCCAGCAGTTTGGACAGGCCGGCGGCGACCGCGGCGCGGTCCTTCTCGCTGATGCCGATGCTGATGGACGGGGCGGCGGATTTCTTGGCCATGAGGGCTCCAAAAACATAACGGGGTGAGCCTAACGGATTCGGCTTGCCCCCGTGCGGCCGCGCCCGTCAGGCGGCGGCGAACAGCCGGGGCCAGCGGGCGCGCAGCAGCGTCGGCGCGTGGTGCCAGGCCAGGCAGAGGTAGCAGACGATCATCAACACCGGGTACTCGCAGCCGTCGACCTCGCTGCCCGACGAGAACCAGCCGTTCGGCAGATGGTGGACCGGGATGCCGACGAGGTAGATGGCCGCGAAGCCCAGGCTGAGCGGGAAGACGAAGCGGCCACTGGCCAGCACCAGCGAGGCCAGCATCTCGTAGCCGGTGACGGCCGGGCCCAGCCAGGTGCCCAGCGGCACGCCATGGCGCTCGACGTAGACGCCGAAGCCCAGGGCATCACCGTGGACGAAGCGCACCCAGCCGTGGATGGCGACGAAGAGCGCCACCGTCAGGCGCAGCAGCGTCATCGGTTCAAGGGGGAAGCGGGAGCGGAGAGCGGACATGGAAGCCTCTTCAGGTCAGGATGGCGAGGGGCCGGCGCTTGCCGGACGGCTCGCCATCCTGCGGATTGCTCCGCTGATCGTCCTGAATTGGCTCTGAATTCTTCTGATTCAGGGTCTGCCGTCGCTCAATGGGCCCTGGTCTGTCCTTTTTCAGGCGTGCAGGTCGAAGCGGTCGAGGTTCATGACCTTGGTCCAGGCGGCGACGAAGTCCTTGACGAACTTCTGCTTGCCGTCGGCGCTGGCGTAGACCTCGGCATAGGCGCGCAGCACGGAGTTGCTGCCGAAGATCAGGTCGGCGCGCGTGCCGGTGTACTTGACGGCGCCGCTCTTGCGGTCGCGGCCTTCGAAGAGCTCGGCGCTGGCGTCCGTTGGCTTCCAGACCGTGCCCATGTCGAGCAGATTGACGAAGAAGTCGTTGCTCAGCGTGCCGGGCTTGTCGGTCAGCACGCCATGCCTGCCGCCATCGGCATTGCTGCCCAGCACGCGCAGGCCACCGACCAGCGCGGTCAGCTCGGGCGCGGTCAGCGTCAGCAACTGGGCGCGGTCGATCAGCAGGGCCTCGGTGGAGGCGCCCAGATTGCCCTTGCTGTAGTTGCGGAAGCCGTCGGCCAGGGGTTCGAGCACGGCGAAGGACTCGACGTCGGTCTGGGCCTGCGTGGCGTCGACGCGACCCGGCGCGAAGGGCACTTCGACCGACACACCGGCAGCCTTGGCGGCCTGCTCGATACCGACGACGCCGGCCAGCACGATGACGTCGGCGAGGGACGCCTTGCCTGAGGCCTTCTGGATCTCGGTGAGCTTGGGCAGGGCCTTCACGGCGGCGGCGTTGACGGCCCAGTCCTTCTGCGGCGCGAGGGCCAGGCGGGCGCCGTTGGCACCGCCGCGCTTGTCGCCGCCGCGGAAGGTCGAGGCCGAGGCCCAGGCGACGGAGACCAGCTCAGCAACGGCCAGGCCCGAGGCGGCGATTCTGGCCTTCAGGTCGGCGATGTCGCCGGGGGTGGGGTGGTGGCTGGCGGCCGGCAGCGGGTCCTGCCAGATCAGGTCTTCCTGGGGCACCTCGGGGCCGAGGTAGCGCGCCTTGGGGCCCATGTCGCGGTGGGTCAGCTTGAACCAGGCGCGGGCGAAGGCGTTGGCAAAGGCTTGCGGGTCGTCACGGAAGCGCTGCGAGATTTTGCCGAACTCAGGGTCGAAGCGCAGCGTCAGGTCGGTCGTCAGCATGGTGGGCTTGTGGAACTTGCCCGGGATGTGAGCGTCGGGGATGTCCTCGGGCGCGTTCCTGGCCACCCATTGCTTGGCGCCGGCGGGCGAGGTGGTGGCCTCCCATTCGAACTTGAACAGGTTGTCGAAGAAGTGGTTGCTCCACTGCGCGGGGGTCTGGGTCCAGGTGACTTCCAGGCCGCTGGAGATGGTGTCCTTGCCGTGGCCGCCACCGAAGCCGCTGGTCCAGCCCAGGCCCTGGGACTCGATGCTGGCGCCCTCGGGCTCGGCGGTCTTGTGGTGCTCGGGCGCGGCGCCATGGGCCTTGCCGAAGGTGTGGCCGCCGGCGATCAGCGCGACGGTCTCCTCGTCGTCCATGGCCATGCGGCCGAAGGTGGCGCGGATGTCCTTGGCGGCAGCCAGGTAATCGCCGCTGGCGTTGGGGCCTTCGGGGTTCACATAGATCAGGCCCATGTGGGTGGCGCCGACGCTGGCGACGAGGTTGCGATCGCCCTCGAAGCGCTTGTCATCGGCCAGCCACTTGGTCTCGGCGCCCCAGGCCACGTCCATGTCGGGTTCCCAGACGTCCTCGCGGCCGCCGGCGAAGCCGAAGGTGCGAAAGCCCATCGACTCCAGCGCCACATTGCCGGCCAGGATGAAGAGATCGGCCCAGGAGATGGCCTGGCCGTACTTCTGCTTGATGGGCCACAGCAGGCGGCGGCTCTTGTCGATGTTGACGTTGTCGGGCCAGGAGTTCAGCGGCGCGAAGCGCTGCTGGCCGCGCCCGCCGCCGCCGCGGCCGTCGGTGGTGCGGTAGGTGCCGGCCGCGTGCCAGGCCATGCGCACCATCTGCGGGCCGTAGTGGCCGAAGTCGGCCGGCCACCAGTCCTGGCTGTCGGTCATCAGCTTGACGAGGTCGGCCTTGAGCGCCTTGTAGTCGAGCTGGGCGAAGGCCTCGGCGTAGTTGAACCCGTCGCCGAGCGGGTCGGACTTGCTGGAGTGCTGATTCAGCAGGTCGACGCGCAGCTGGTTGGGCCACCAGTCCCGGTTGCTGGTGCCGCCGCCGGCGGCGTGGTGGAAGGGGCACTTGCCTTCGCTCTTGGTGGTCGGGTCGCTCATGTCTGCTCCTGGTGTCTGGGGGGAGACCGAAGCTTAATGATGACTATTGGGCGTTGGCTTTGAATAGAACTAACCTACCAATAGCCAAAATCATCATCAAGCGCCGCGTGGGCGGCACCCGATGGTGCACAGACCGGCGACGTCGCGCCACCACCAAGGTGTGACGCTGGCCCACCGTGCTCTAGACGCCCAGCCGCGCCAGCTCGCTCTCCACCAGCGCCAGCCACACGCGCAGGCGCTGGCGCTCCAGCAGGCCGAGCTTGGCGCCCTCGCCGCTGGATGCGGTGCGGGCCGACCAGAAGCTCGCGTCCGCGGCGTCGATCTTGCGCAGCACGGCGTCCTGCAGATGCTTGAGCGGCATGGTGCGGGCGCCGAGCGATTGCGCGCGGGCGAGTTGGCCGGAGCGCTCCAGCTGCGAGAAGTCGTCGCCACGCAGCTGGTTCAGCACCAGCACATAGCGCAGTCGGTCGCCGAAGCGGTCCAGCAGGCGGGCCAGCAGGTCCACCGAGTCGCGCCCGGCGTCCATCACATGCCAGTACTGCACCGCCACACCGGACTCGGCCGCCAGCTCCAGCACGCCGGACTCGTCCATCCAGCGCGCCAGCGGTTCGTGGGTCTGCGCGGCCAGGTCCACCAGCACGCGCCGGCCTGGCTCGGCCAGGGCGCTCTCGACGATGGCGTCCAGCGCCGCGAAGTTGTCCACCAGCGCGGGCGAGGCGTAGTCGGCATAAAAGCGCAGCAGCGCGCCGTGGGAGCGGTCGGTGTCGAAGCCGGTGAAGGGGATGCCGCGGTCGATCATGTACTGCGCCAGCAGCCGCGACAGCAGCGACTTGCCCACGCCGCCTTTTTCACCGCCAACGAAATGGATGGCGCCGGCCGTGGTGTCAACGGGAAGGGTGCTCATGGCGAGGGCGCGCGCGGCGGGTGTGGAGGTGATGCGCAGTAGAACATTGTGCGGCGCAACATGGCTGTTTCAGGCCGTCACTGCGACAGCCGGGTGACGCTGTCCAGCTTGCAGGCGTAGATCGCGTTACGCAGCGCCGCGATGGCCTCGTAGCGCGTGAAGCTGCGCCGCCAGGCGAGCACGACGCGGCGTGTCGGGATGGGCTCGCTGAAGGGCACGAAGCGCAGGTGTGAATTTCCTGCCCCCACGCCCAGCGAATAGCTGGGCTGCCCCCCGAGGGCGCGCGGCCCGTGTTGGGGCGGCCCGGCGAAGGGCCCGGCGTCCTTGGGCACCGACAGCGCCGGCACCACGGTCACGCCCATGCCCGAGGCGACCATGTGCTTGATGGTCTCCAGCGACGAGCCCTCGAAGCTGCGGCGTATGCCCTCGGCGTCGCTGGAGAAGCGCGCGAACTCGGGGCAGACCTCCAGCACATGGTCGCGAAAGCAGTGGCCGGTGCCCAGCAGCAGCATGGTCTCGCGCTTGAGCTCTTCGGCCGAGATGGTCTCGCGGGTGGCCAGCGCATGCGTGGCCGGCAGCGCGACGACGAAGGGCTCGTCATAGAGCTGGGCCGTGGCCAGGCCCGCCTCGGGGAAGGGCTCGGCCATGATGGCGCAGTCCAGCTCGCCGGTGCGCAGCATCTCCAAGAGCTTCACCGTGAAGTTCTCCTGCAGCATCAGCGGCATCTGCGGATAGAGCTCGATGGTGTGCTTGACGAGCTCGGGCAGCAGATAGGGGCCGATGGTGTAGATGATGCCCAGGCGCAGCGCGCCGGCCAGCGGGTCCTTGCCGCGCTTGGCGATCTCCTTGATGGCGCCGGCCTGGTCCAGCACCGACTGGGCCTGGCGCACGATCTCCTCGCCCAGCAGCGTCACCGACACCTCGCTGCCGCCACGCTCGAAGATCTTCAGGTCCAGTTCTTCCTCGAGCTTCTTGATGGCGACGGACAGCGTCGGCTGCGACACGAAGCAGGCTTCGGCCGCGCGGCCGAAATGGCGTTCGCGCGCGACGGCGACGATGTAGCGCAACTCTGTGAGGGTCATAGGGCCGAACGCTACACTGCGGCCGCCTCGGCAGCCCCATCGGGGTTTCTACGGAGAAGTTATGACCGACCGCAAGCCAATCACCCTGCCGCGCCTGGCGCAGATGCACGCCAGCGGCGAGAAGATCGCGATGCTGACCTGCTATGACGCGGCCTTCGCCAGCCTGCTGGACGAGGCCGGTGTCGACATCCTGTTGATCGGCGATTCCCTGGGCAATGTGCTGCAGGGCCGCGGCTCGACGGCCCCGGTGAGCCTGGAGGACATGGTCTATCACACCTTCTGCGTGTCGCGCGGCCACAAGTGGGCCTGGATCATTGCCGACCTGCCCTTCGACAGCTATCACGTCAGCAAGGAAGAGGCCTGGAAGAGCGCCGCCGCGCTGGTGAAGGCCGGCGCCCATATGGTCAAGCTCGAAGGCGGTGGCTGGACGGCCGAGACGGTGCGCTTCATCAGCGAGCGCGGCATCCCGGTCTGCGCCCACCTGGGCTTCACGCCGCAGACGGTGAATGCGCTGGGCGGCTTCAAGGTGCAGGGCCGCGACGAGGCCGGGGCGGCGCGCATGAAGCGCGAGTCGCGTGAGCTGGTGGAAGCCGGTGCCGCCATGCTGCTTTACGAGATGGTGCCGGCCGCGCTGGCCGCCGAGATCACGGCCGAGTCGCCCGTGCCCGTCATCGGCATCGGCGCCGGTGTCGGCACCTCGGGCCAGGTGCTGGTGCTGCACGACATGCTCAACATCACGCCCGGCCGCAAGCCGCGCTTCGTCAAGAACTTCATGGAAGGCCAGGCCTCGGTGCTGGCCGCCGTGAAGGGCTATGTCGACGAGGTGAAGGCCAAGACTTTCCCGGTGAACGAGATCCACGGGTTCTGACCATGCAGGTGATCCACACCATCGCCGAACTGCGCGACGCCCTCGCCCTCCACCGGCAACGCGGCTTCGTGCCGACCATGGGCAATCTGCATGAGGGTCACCTGGCCCTGGTGAAGCAGGCCCGCGAGCTTGTGGGTCCGGCGGGCGCGGTCGTCGCGAGCATCTTCGTGAACCGCCTGCAGTTCGCGCCGCACGAGGACTTCGACACCTACCCGCGCACGCTGGAACGCGACTGCGCGCTGCTCGAAGGCGCCGGCTGCGACATCGTCTTCGCGCCGAGCGAGAAGGAGCTCTACCCCGAGCCCCAGGGCTACAAGGTGATGCCGCCGACCGAACTGGCCGACATCCTCGAAGGCCATTTCCGTCCCGGCTTCTTCACCGGCGTCTGCACCGTCGTGCACAAGCTCTTCAACATCGTGCAGCCGACGCTGGCGGTGTTCGGCAAGAAGGACTACCAGCAGCTGATGGTGCTGCGCCGCATGACGGCGCAGATGGCGCTGCCCATCGCCATCCACGGCGGCGAGACGCGCCGCAGCGCTGAAGGTCTCGCACTGTCCTCGCGCAATGGCTACCTCAGCGAGGCCGAGAAGGTCGAGGCGCTGCGCCTGTCGCGCACGCTGAAAGGCCTCATTACCCGCTGGCAGGCCGGCGAGCGCGACGTGGCGGCCCTGGAAGCGGACGCCATGCAGGCACTGCGCGATGCCGGCTGGTCGCCGGACTATCTGACGCTGCGCAGGCAGCACGACTTAGGGCCAGCGGTGGATGGTCAGCCGCTGGTCGCGTTAGGAGCTGCGAAACTAGGCAGCACCCGTTTGATCGACAACCTTGAAATTTGAAATGACACAGATTCGACTGCGCCGGCGTCCTCTGCTGGCCCTGGCTGCCACTTCCTTCGCACTGACCCTGACCGCCTGCGGCGGCGGCGGTGGCAGCAGCGGTGACCCCATCACCCCGCCGCCCACGCCGGTCACGCTGACCGTCACGCACAAGGTCAAGATCACGACCTCCATGGGCGACATCGAGCTGGGCCTGGACCGCAACCACGCGCCCGTCTCGGTGGACAACTTCCTGAAGTATGTGAACGACGGCTTCTACAAGAGCACCGTCTTCCACCGCGTCATCAAGGACTTCGTCATCCAGGGCGGCGGTGTCACCCGCACCGCGGCCGGCCTGGTGGAGAAGACGCCCACCTACGCGTCCATCGCGCTGGAAAGCCGCAATGGCCTGTCCAACCTGCGCGGCACGCTGGCCATGGCCCGCACCGCGGTGCCCGACAGCGCCACCAGCCAGTTCTATATCAACACCGTGGACAACACGAGCCTGAACTACGCCAATCCGGCCAATCCGGGCTATGCCGTGTTCGGTCAGGTGACGGCGGGCATGGACATCGTGGACAAGATCCGCGCGGTCAACACCAATGCCGCGGACGTGCCGCTGGTCGACGTCACCATCACCGACGCCAAGGTGATTCCTCTGTAACAAGCTGCGTCCGCCTGTCGTCCTGACAGCGGACCTTTTCGTTAGGCAGGCCCCATCACGCCAACGGGTGTCCTGCCATGTTCAAACGTCTCGCCGCCCTGTTGCTCGTCGCCACCCTGTCCGCCTGCGGTGGAGGTGTGGAAATCGATGTGGGCGGGGGCGGTGGAGGTGGGGGTGGCGGCGGCACGCAATACCCGCGCCCCAATCCGGTCCCCAACCCGCCGACCCTGTCCTGCAGCCCCGCCGGCCTGGCGGCGTCCGCCGCGAGCAAATGGGGCACGGTCTGCATGCTGACCAGCAGCGGCGAGATCGTCGTCGAGCTCTACGACACCTACTCGCCGCAGACGGTCGCCAACTTCTACAAATACGTGTCGGCGGGCTTCTACACGAACACGCTGATCCACCGCGTCGACCGCGATTTCGTCGTCCAGGGCGGGGGCTACACCAGTGGCATGGTGACCAAGACGCCGCTGTTCGCGCCGATCAAGCTGGAGAGCAACAACGATCTGTCCAATCTGCGCGGCACCATCGCGATGGCCCGCCGCAGCGATGCCGACTCGGCCACCAGCCAGTTCTTCTTCAATGTGAAGGACAACACCAGCCTGGACTACCAGAGCGCCGCCAACCCAGGCTATGCCGTCTTCGGCCGCATCATCTCGGGCTTGAACACGCTGGACGCGATCAATGTCGTGCCGACCTACACCTACAGCCCGACCGACATCGAACCGCGCACCGAGGTGCTCGTCTACTGGGCACAACGCTTGAAGTAAGCCCCGCCCGTCCGGGCGGCTCGCCACTCGTCCGCCGGGCTTGCCGTTCGTCATCCGGTGCCGGGTGACGCCCGGGACCGCCGGCAACATGCGTCCATCACAACCTCGATGGAGACCTGCATGTCCAAGCGTTCCTGGATCGGCCTGTTCGGTGCTGCCGTGGGCATTGCCACTGCCCTGTGGGTGAGCAACAGCCAGGCCGCGACGGCCGAGTTTCGCGACCTGCGTGTCGACGTCGTCGGCCAGGGCCGGCCGGTGCTGATGATCCCGGGCCTGAACAGCGCCGCCAGCACCTGGACGGAGACCTGCGCCGCGCTGCAGCCCGGCGTGCAATGCCACATCGTGCAGCTGCCTGGCTTTGCCGGCGCGCCGGCCGTGGCGACCGACAGCTTCCTGAACGGCATGCGCGACCGCCTGCTGGGCTATCTGGACGACCGCAAGCTCGACAAGCCCGTCGTGATGGGCCACAGCCTGGGCGGCGTGCTGGCCCTGCAGATGGCGGCCGAGAAGCCCGGCCGCATCGAACGCCTCGTCATCGTCGACTCCCTGCCCTTCCTGGCCGGCCTGCGCGGCATGACGCCCGAGGCCGCGAAGGGCGCCGCAGTGGCCATGCGCCAGGGCATGCTGAACTCCACGCCGGCGCAGTGGGAGGCCGGTGCCCGCCAGGGTTCCATGGGCATGAGCCGCACGCCGGCCAACAACGAGCGCGTCTTCGCCTGGAGCATGGCGACCGACCGCGCGACGTCGGCTCAGGCCATGTCCGAACTCTGGGGCGAGGACCTGCGCCCGCTGTTGCCCCGCATCACCGCGCCCACCCTGGTGCTCGGCGCCTGGGCGGCCTACGAGCCGATGGGCTCGACGCTGGACAGCACGAAGAAGATCTTCGAGACCCAGTACGCCGGCCTGAACGGCGTCAAGGTGTCCATGAGCCAGCGCGGCTATCACTTCCTCATGTGGGACGATGCCGACTGGCTGGTCGGCGAGGTCAAGGGCTTCCTGGCCGCCGCCAGATAAACCAGGGAAGCGCAGCGCATGAACACACGCAGGCGGGCAGTCGTCCAGGGGCTGCTGTGGAGCGGCTACGTCGGCATCTCGCTCGTGATGATTGCCAACTTCGGGCCGTTGAGCGGCTCCATGGTCTTCGTCATGGTGTCGGTCGCTGCGGGGCTGTGGGTGGTCAGCGAGGCGCTGCGCGCTCTGGCACTGCGCCGGGCCTGGCTGGATCAAACCCCGCAGGGCCTGCTGCTGCGCCTGCTGCTGGTGCCGCCGCTGTTCGCCGTCGCCCTGCAGATTCTGATCTTTTTCGTCAACAAGGCCGGTGTGGCACTGGGCCTGCTGGAGTTCCCGCCCGGCATGCCGAGGAACTGGCTGGTGCTGTTGGTCTACACCTTCAACACCAGCATCCTGCTGTGGCTGTGGATGGCCGTCTGGGTGGGCCTGCACATGATCGAGCGTTGGCGCTCCGGCGAGATCGCCAAATGGAAGGCCGAGACCGCCGCGCGCGAGCTGGAGCTGCAGGTGCTGCGCGCCCAGATCAACCCGCATTTCCTGTTCAACGCGCTGAACAATCTGCGCGCCCTCATCAACGAGGACCCCGCCCGCGCCCGCGAGATGCTGAGCCGCCTGTCCAACACGCTGCGCCACACGCTGCAGCACAGCGCCAAGGAGCGCGTGCCGCTGGCCGATGAGCTGGCCGTCGTGCGCGACTACGTGGCGCTGGAGCAGCTGCATCACGAGGAGAGGCTGCGCGTGGACTGGCAGGTCGATCCCGCCACGGCCGGCGCCAGCGTGCCGCCCATGCTGCTGCAGCTGCTGGTGGAGAACGCCATCAAGCACGGCATTGCGCGCACGCCGGGCGGTGGTGTCGTCGACATCCGCATCGCGCGCGACGGCGAGAGGCTGCAGATCGCCGTCGACAACCCGGGCCAGTGGCAGCCGCAGCCCACGGCGCCCACCAGCACCGGACTGGGCCTGGTGCATCTGCGCGAGCGTCTGGCGCGAGCCGGCGGCGCCGGGGCGGACTGCCGCATCGCCGCGTCCGACGGGCGCGTCAATGTGACTGTGGGGCTGGCCGCATGAGCGCTGCGCCGGGCCGTCCCAAGCAAGCTCGCTCCCGCTTGGCGGGAGTGAACCCGGACTGGAGATGCCCAGTGGGCATCTCCAGCCTGGTGAACGCCTGGCCGGCTCGGCCAGGCAAGCGCGTAGCGCGAAGGGTGCACCAGTGAAGATCTACATCGTCGAGGACTCGCGCCTGGCGCGCCAGGAGCTGCGCACGCTGCTCGCCGCCATTCCCGATGCCGACATCATCGGCGAGGCGGCCGAGCTGGCGCCGGCCCGCGAGGCCATCGAGACCCTGCAACCCGAGCTGCTGCTGCTGGATGTCGAGCTGCCCGGCGCCACCGGTTTCGACCTGCTGGACCAGCTCGAGCATCTGCCCCTCGTCGTCTTCACGACCGCCTACGACCAGCACGCCCTCGCGGCCTTCGAGCGCAACGCGCTGGACTATCTGCTCAAGCCCATCGACGCCGGGCGGCTGGAGGCCGCGCTGGCCAAGGCCCGCGAGCGCCTGCGGCCCGCACCGGTTGCTGCGCTGGCGGCCGGCGCCTTCAAGGGCGCCGACGACATGGTTTTCCTGCGCGACGGCGAGCGCTGCTGGTTCGTGCGCCTGGGCGACGTGGCCGGCTTCGAGGCCTGCGGCAACTACGCCCAGGCCTGGTTCGACGGCCAGCGCCCGCTGCTGGCCCGCACCCTCACCAGCCTGGAGGAAAGGCTGGACCCGCAGCTCTTCTTCCGCGCCAGCCGCAGCCACCTGATCAACCTGCGCTGGATCCAGGACATCCAGCCGTGGAGCAACGACGGCTACCGCGTGCTGCTGCGCGACGGCCACCAGGTCGAGGTGTCGAGGCGACAGGCCAAGCTGCTGCGCGAGAAGCTGGAGTTGTGAGATCGGCGTGCAGCCTGTCCTGGGCGATCTGCAGTCCGTCGCTCGCTGCGTGACCGGCTGGCCTCGGTTGGGGAGGATGCGTCCTCCTCAACACCTGTCCCCGACAACTCGAATGAAGCGCTTCGCCACCGTCCTTGCCCCGCTGACCGTCCTGGCCGCCTCCAGCCTGCTCGGCGCCTGCGTCTTCGCACCGCCCATCCACACGCCGGCCGACACGCAGGCCGTCAGCAAGATGAGCGAACAGGCCCTGGCCACCTGCGGCGTAGGCAATGTGAAGGAGGTGAATGCGAAGAGCTTCACCTGCAAATAATCAGCCTTGCAGGCCGCGCAGGCGATGCGAGACATCGCGTGCTCAAGCTTTCAGGAACTCCGCCTTGGTCCCAAGCCAGCGCGCCACCTGACGCCGCGCAGCCTCGGGATGCTCGTCCAGCAGTCGCGGCGCCAGCGCGCGTGCGGCGACGAGCAACGGCGCGTCCTCCTGCAGGTCGGCGAAGCGCAGCAGCTCGGCGCCGCTCTGGCGTGAGCCCATGAACTCGCCCGGGCCGCGGATGTCGAGGTCGCGCCTTGCGATCTCGAAGCCGTCGGTCGTCTCGGCCATGGCCTTGAGCCGGGACTTGCCGGTGTCGGACAGCGGTGGGCTGTAGATCAGCACGCAGACGCTGGCCTTCGCGCCGCGCCCGACGCGGCCGCGCAGCTGGTGCAGTTGCGCCAGGCCGAAGCGCTCGGCATGCTCGATGACCATCAGGCTGGCATTGGGCACGTCCACGCCCACTTCGATGACCGTCGTGGCCACCAGCACGCTCATGGCCCCGTTGGAGAACTGCGCCATGACGGCGGCCTTGTCGCCGGGCGACATGCGGCCGTGCAGCAAGCCGACGCTGGTGCCCGCCAGCGTGGCGCTCAACTCCGCGTGCGTCTCGGTCGCATTGCGCAGGTCCACCGCTTCGCTTTCCTCCACCAGTGGGCAGACCCAGTAGACCTGGGCGCCGTCGGCCACCGCCATGCGGATCTTGTCGACCACATCGTGGCGCTTGGACTCGGTGAACACCTTGGTGACGATGGGGCTGCGGCCGGGCGGCAGCTCGTCGATGGTGGACACGTCCAGGTCGGCGAAATAGGTCATCGCCAGCGTGCGCGGGATCGGCGTGGCGCTCATCATCAGCATGTGCGGCTCGAGGTCCATGGCCTTGAGCTTGTTGCGCAGGGCCAGCCGCTGCGCGACACCGAAGCGATGCTGCTCGTCGATGACGGCCAGGCCGAGCCTGGCGAACTTCACCTTGTCCTCGATGACGGCATGCGTGCCGACGATGAGCTGGGCTTCGCCCGAGGCCGCCGCGTCCAGCATCTTCTGCCGCGCCTTGCCCTTCACGCTGCCGGTGATCCACGCGACCTTGAGCCCCAGCGGCTCCAGCCAGTCGATGAGCTTGCGGAAATGCTGCTCGGCCAGGATCTCGGTGGGCGCCATCAGCGCACATTGCCAGCCGGCATCGATGGCCACGGCCGCGGCCAGCGCCGCGACCACGGTCTTGCCGGAGCCGACGTCGCCCTGCAGCAGCCGGTGCGTGGGCTGTGGCCGGGCCAGGTCCTGGGCGATCTCCTCTGACACGCGTTGCTGCGCGGCCGTGAGCTGGAAGGGCAGGGCCGCCAGCAGCTTCTCGTGCAGGCCACCGGGCTTGGCGCGCAGCGCGGGCGCGACGAGCAAGGCCCGCTCGCGCTGGGCCTGCAACTGCGACAGCTGCTGGGCCAGCAGCTCCTCGAACTTGAGGCGGTGCCAGGCCGGGTGGTGGTGCTCGTGCAGCGCGTCCTGGGAGGCGCTGGGCGGCGGGTGGTGCAGGTAGTTGAGCGCCTCCTTCAGCGAAGGCAGGTCGGGCGGCACGACGCCGGCCGGCAGCAGCTCGCGCAGGTCGGCGCGCGCCAGGCCCGAGGCCACGGCCTTGCGCAGATAGGCCTGGGGCAGCTGCGCCGAAGACGGGTAGACCGGCGTCARCTCTTTAGCCAGCGGCGTGTCGTCGTCGACGACCTTGACGACGGGGTGCACCATCTCACGGCCGAAGAAGCCGACACGCGCCTCGCCGCGGATGCGCAGCCGGGTCGCGGCCGACATCTGCTTCTGCTGCGAGGGGTAGAAGTGCAGAAAGCGCAGCAGCAGCGTGCCGGAGTCGTCCTTCACGCGCACCAGCAGCTGGCGGCGGCTGCGCAACTCCACCTGGCAGTCGACGACGACGCCTTCCACCTGGGCCGGCTCGTTCTCGCGTAGCGCGGCGATGGGGATGAGCCGGGTCTCGTCCTCGTAGCGCATCGGCAGGTGCAGGGCCAGGTCGATGTCGCGCACGAGGCCGAGCTTCTCCATCGCTTTTTGCGGTGCAGATTTGGCGCGTTCCTCGGGCATGGTCGGCATTGTGCCGGCCGCACTCAGCGGAAATAGCGCTGCCGCAGCTGCTCATAGCGCCCGTCGCGCTTCATCGCATCCAGCGCCGCCTGCAGTCGCCTCGCCAGGGCCGGGTCGGTCTCGGGGCGCAGCCCATACCAATAGGCGCGCGTGACATCCAGCTCCATGACGGGCTGCAGCGCGGCGTAGTCCAGCTTGTGCTGGCGCATGGCCCAGGCGGCGGCCCAGTCCAGCAGCACGACGAACTCCATGCGGCTGGCCAGCAGCTTGCGCACATTGGTGGCGTCGTCGAGGCCATGCTCGAGCTCGATGCCCGGCTTCAGCCCGACCGCCTGCAGCAGGCGGTCGGCCGCCGAGTCACGCACGACGCCGATGCGGCGCTCGCCCAGCTCGCTGAGCTGGGGCAGGCTGAGGTCGCTGCGCTTGGCCAGCCGGTAGATCAGCACGCGCCGTGGCGCGATCGGCCCGACCCACTGGAACTGGGCCTCGCGCTCCGGTGTGCGCGTCAGCGAGAACAGCACGCTGGCCGGCTGGGCCTCGGCCATCTGCACGGCACGCTGCCAGGGCAGCACCTGCAACTCCAGCGGCAGTCCGGCCGCGGCCGCCATCTTGCGCAGCAGCTCGACGCTGAAGCCGCGCACCTCGCCGCCGTCCTGGTAGTTCAGCGGCGCCAGGTTTTCGGTGAAGCCCACCAGCGTGCGCTCGGCCGGCGCCGCGACCGCCGCGGCGGGCAGGCCGAAGACAGCGGGCAGGGCGAGACAGGTACGGCGCTTCACGGGGCCGCGAGTCTAGGATGACAACGCTGACGCCCGTATGACCGAGCGGCCGACGGTGTGGAATAAGGCGCGGCTCGCTGTCCTGTCGGGTTCTGCGTGACAAACTCCTGCCCAAAAGAGGTGCTCGGGAGGGCGGAGTTGAAGACTTTTCAGATGGCGGGCATTCGTGCAGTCGCGGCGTTGGCATTGGCTGCCCTCGTTAGCGCCTGCGGCGGCGGCGGCGGCGGGGGTGGCTATGGCGCTCCGCCGCCTGCTCCACCCGCGGCCATCCCGGACAACCTGGCGATCACGGCACCGGCCGTCGCCGAGATGTCGGCGGCTGCGGCATTCACCAGTTCGGCCGCCAGCCTCAGCGGCCTGAGCTTTGCGTGGAGCTTTGGCGATGGCGCGAGCAGCACCGAGGCCAGCCCCCAGCACCAGTACACCCAGCCGGGCGACTTCGAGGTCAGCCTCAAGGTCAGCAATTCGGCCGGCACGAGCAAGGAAGTCAAGGCCAAGCTGGCCGTCAACAACCGCGCGATCACCAGCGGGCTGAGTTGCAGTGGCGCAAACCAGGGAGGCTGGTGCTGGCAGACGCCACGGCCGAGCGGCAACGCCGTGAATGACGCGCATTTCGTGAGCAGCTCGGTGGGCTGGACCGTGGGTGACAGCGGCGAGATCCTCAAGACCGTCGATGGCGGCAAGACCTGGGCACGCCAGTTCGCAGGCGTATCGACGCAGTTGACGAGCGTGCGCTTTGCCGATGCCAACAACGGCTGGGCTCTCGGGGCCTATGGCGCTCTGCTGCGCACGGTGGATGGCGGCGCCCGCTGGACGATGCAGAGTGCCGACCTGCCGCAGGGCGCCTCCACCCGATTGGTCGTCGTGAACGCTGCGACCGCCATGATCCTTGCCGGCAGCAACGTGCTGGCGGCAACGGCCGATGGCGGCAACAGCTGGACGCGCCCCATCCTGGACACCGTTTCGCCGACGATCACCGCGGACGGCGTGATCTGGGACCTCGGCTCCTCGGTGCTGCGCAAGTCCGCGGACTTGGGCAGGACCTGGACGGTGCTGCGCAACTTCTCGTCCTTCCCGTACGGGCCTGTCCTGGTGATGCAGGGGCAGTCGCTGTGGATCGCGGCGCGCGCGCTCGCCTATGACCCCCTGCTGGAAAGGGCGGTCTACCGGGTCACGATCCAGCGCAGTACGGACGGCGGCGCCACCTGGGGCACGCTGACGCCCGAGACCCTGCCCGGCAATGCCGCCTCCATGTCCGCCATCGCCTTCAACGATGCCAATGTGGGCGCCGTGGAGGTGAACACGGCGCTCTACCGGACGACGGACGGCGGCGTCAGCTGGACCCAAACGGCGGTGCCCGCGGGCGCCTACGGCCTTGAGCATCGCGTGATGGCGCCCGGTGTGCGCTATCGCGGCTACTTCGACAGCAGCAACAAGCGGGTGCATCAGCTCAGCGAGGATGCCGGCGCCACCTGGCGAACCATCAGCACCCCGGGCCGTACCGACAGCTTCTACGACGACTTCCAGCTGCAGCGGTTGCAGCGGCTGGACGGTCCCGCGTGGGTGGCGCTTTCGGAAGGCGAGCTTCGCCAAAGTGTCGACGGCATGGCGAGCTGGAGCGTGGTTCGCGGATCGGCGCTCGCGCAGCAGGCCACGGCCTTCCAATCGCCATGGTTCTTTGACGCCAAGCGAGGTCTGGCCCTGTCGCAGCTCGGTGAGCTGCTGGAGACCAGCAACGGCGGCCTCGACTGGACGGCCCGGCGCATCGGCGTGCCCGCGGGGTTCTGGACCGCTTCGCGCATGCATTTCGTTGACGCGACGCATGGCTGGTTGGTGACGGACCTCGGCGATCTTTTCATGACGACGGACAGCGGTGGGCGCTGGAATGCAACTCCAGCGACGCTGACCTACGAGTTCAGCCGGGTCCATTTCCTGGACGCCCGGAACGGCTTTGCAACGGGACGCGAGGTGGCCTATCCGAATGAGCGACGCTTCCTGACCTCGGCCGACGGTGGTCAGACCTGGACCGCGCTTGCCACGCTTGCGGAAGACATCGCTGACATCCACTTCAGCAACCAGCAGCAAGGCATCCTGGTGGGCTCGGGGGGGCGCATCATGACCACGTCGGATGGCGGCAGGACCTGGGTCAACCGCTTCAGCGGCACGAGCGCCGCGCTGAACAGCGTGGCGAGAGGGGAGACGGGGCTGTGGGTCGTGGGGGACTCGGGCACGGTATTGAACTCGAGCGATGGCGGAGCGACCTGGACGCCGCTGACCGTGACGACGGCATCGCTGCTGAAGATCCGTTTCCTCGACACCCGGCAGGGGTGGGCGGTGGGCAGGAATGGCACCATCCTGTCGACGCAGGATGGCGGCAAGACGTGGAAGACCCAGGACGCCGGCACGCGCGCCGCCCTGTCCGATGTGTTCTTCGTGGACTCCCGCACGGGTTGGGTGAGTGGCGGCTACGCGCTGCTGGCGACCGGTACCGGCGGCCAGTAGCGGCGGCGGCC
The DNA here is from genome assembly GCF_056406535.1 of Roseateles sp. P1_C1_2. Taxonomy (NCBI): domain Bacteria; kingdom Pseudomonadati; phylum Pseudomonadota; class Betaproteobacteria; order Burkholderiales; family Sphaerotilaceae; genus Roseateles; species Roseateles sp. P1_C1_2. The sequence goes on along the minus strand of NZ_JBFUAB010000015.1, from coordinate 105,313 downwards.
CGGCCGCGTGGAACAATCCTGGCCCGACTGAATGGGCGATGCCGCCCAGCGCCTCATGTCCCGCTCGTACAGCGTCGCCGATTTCGATTTCGACCTTCCCCCCGAGCTGATTGCCCAGCACCCGGCCGCGGAGCGCAGCAGCTCGCGGCTGCTGGACGCGACCGGCGCCACGCTGGTGGACCGCGTCTTCCGCGAACTGCCGGACCTGCTGGGCGCGGGTGACCTGCTGGTCTTCAACAACACCCGCGTCATCAAGGCGCGCCTCTTCGGTATCAAGGCGACCGGCGGCTCCGTCGAAGCGCTGGTCGAGCGCGTGCTGCCCGGCACGCAGGAAGTCTGGATGCATCTGCGCGCCAGCAAGAGCCCCAAGCCGGGCAGCAGTGTGCGCTTTGCCGATGCCTTCGATGCCGAGGTGCTGGGCCGTTGCGGGCCCGACAACGGCCTCTTCCATCTGCGCTTCGACGGCGACCCGTTTGCGCTGCTGGAGGTGCATGGCCATGTGCCGCTGCCGCCCTATATCGCCCATGCCGACGGCGAAGACGATGTGCGCCGCTACCAGACCGTGTTCGCCAAGGAGCCCGGTGCCGTCGCCGCGCCGACGGCGGCTCTGCACTTCGACGAAGCGCTGCTGGCCCGCCTGGCGGAGCGCGGTGTCGAGCAGGCCCATGTGACCCTGCATGTCGGCGCCGGCACCTTCCAGCCGGTGCGTGTCGACAGGCTGGAAGAGCACAAGATGCACAGCGAATGGTTCGAGGTGCCGCAGGCCACGGTGGACGCGGTGGCCGCCTGCCGCGCGCGCGGCGGCCGCGTCGTGGCCGTCGGCACGACGACGCTGCGCGCGCTGGAGTCGGCCGCGCGTGGTGGCCAGCTCGAAGCCGGCGCCCGCGAGACCGACATCTTCATCACGCCGGGCTTCGAGTTCCGCGTCGTCGACCGCCTCGTCACCAACTTCCATCTGCCCAAGAGCACCTTGATGATGCTGGTCAGCGCGCTGGCGGGCTATGAGCACATCCGGGCGGTCTATGCGCATGCGATCGCGCAGCGCTACCGCTTCTTCAGCTATGGCGACGCGATGCTGCTTTCGCGCGCCCACACCACGCGGCCCTGAGCCGCATCGTCGACGGCGGCCGTGAACGCGGCCCTCGCCGTGACCGGCAGGCTGAAGCGCATGCGAACGCGCGCCGCATGGCCCACATCGACGAGCTGCGCGCCATGCTGCTCGGCCAGCCGGCGCAGCCGGCCTTCCAGCTCATAGGGCAGTTCGCAGCCCAGTTCGACCAGGGCGACACGCTCGACCTTGTCGGCCGTCAGCAGGGCCTGGGCAATGCAGTCGGTATAGGCGCGCACCAGGCCGCCGGCACCCAGCTTCACGCCGCCCCAATAGCGCACGGCGGTCGCCAGCACGCCGTCCAGGCCCTGGTGGCGCAACACGTCCAGCATGGGCCGGCCGGCGGTGCCGCCGGGTTCGCCGTCATCGTTGGCGGCCGAGTGACCGCCGGCCAGCAGGGCCCAGCAGACATGGGCCGCGCCGGGATGCGCCGCGCGCAACTCGGCCACGCGGGCCAGGGCGGCCTGGCGGTCGGCGCAGGGCTCGACGCGGCCGAGGAAGCGGCTTTTCTTGATGACGAGTTCGTATTCGGCCGGCGCGGCCAGGGTCAGGGGCATGGCGCGGGATTGTCCCGCCGTCTCGCGCCCGGTTCAGTCTCCCGTGTAGGCCGCCGTCTTGGCACCCTTGTCGCCCAGATGGCGCTTCAGGATCTCGTGGACCTTGCCATCCGCCAGCATGGCCTGCAGCGCGCGACGCAGGCGCAGGCGGTCGGCCTCCGGCATGCTGCGCACCATGGCCAGAGCGACCGCGTTGCGTTCGTTGGGCGTCACGTCCACCGGCACCAGTTCGTCCGGATCGTCGAAGGCGGCCATGGCGATGCCCCAGCCGCTGGGCAGGGCCAGCAAGGCATCGGCGCGGCCGGCCTTCAGCATGCGGGTGGCGCTGGCGAAGTCGCCGGTCTCGACGAGACGGCCCTGGCTGCGCATGCGCTGCACCCAGGCGTCGATGGTCGGGCCATGGGCATAGCCCCGCACATCCAGCAGCCGCAGCCGGGTATCGGCCTCGAAGGCGGCGATGGTCGGCGCGCGTGCCGCCAGCTCGCGCCGCATCAGCACCTGGTAGCGCCCCTGGGCGTAGGGCACCAGCTCGGCGATCTCGCGGCGTTCCGGGCTTATCAGCGCGGACAGCGTCAGCTGCACGACGCCGCGGCGCATCTGGTCCCAGATGCGCACGCGCGACTCCACCACCATGCGCAGCTGGCAGCCGGAGCGGCGCGCCAGCTCGTCGAACATGTCCTTGTCGATGCCGGCGGGGCCCGTCTGCGGGTCCTCGTAGTAGAAGCGGGCATAGGGGTAGAGGGCGGCCGTGTAGGGGCCGCAGGCCTGGGCGGCCTGCCCCATCCAGGCGAGCAGCAAGCCCACAAGCAGGGTGCGCAGCATGTGCCGATAGTGGCGGTTCGGCGGATTGGCGTCCAGCCCGGCAATGCCCGGGAGGTGGTCGCTAGGTGGCGCTGGCCGGCAGGCCGTAGGCCTGCTTGAGCTTCTCCACGGCCCCGCTGCGGCGCAGTTGATCGAGGGCGCGTTGCAGCGCTTCGGCCAGCGCGGGATCGCCGTCCACCCGCAGGCCGAAGCAGTAGTCGGCGCTGGCATCGAGCACGGCCACTTCGCGGATCCGGTCCGCAGCTTCGCGCATCTGGTGCAGTTGCCAGTAGATGTTGAGGTCGCCGATCACCAGCAGGTCCATGCGTCCGGCCATCAGCTTGCGCACGCTCGCCTCGTAGCTGGGCGACACCTCCAGCTCCTTGTCCGGCTTCAGGCCTTCGGCCAGCAATTGCTCCAGCGTGGCCGTGCCGGCGGTGGCACCCACGCGCAGGCCGTCCAGCTGGTGCAGGCCACGGAAGTGGATGTCGGTGCGTTGGCGCAGGCTGTAGATGCCCACGCGGCGCGGCAGGATGGGCCCGACCCAGCGGTAACGGTTCTCGCGCTCGGGCAGGCGAGCCAAAGGGAGGAGCAGACTGCCCGGGGTGTCGAGAAAGGACTTCTCGGCCCGCAACCGGGGTTGCAGGGCCAGGTTCAGTTCCAGACCGGCCGTTTCGGCCATGCGGCGCAGCAGGTCGACGGCCAGTCCCGTCACCTGGCCGTCCTGCTCGAAGCTCAAGGGCGGCAGCGCGTGGCAGAAGGCCGGCAGCGGGGTGCGCGCGGCGGCGGCGGGCAGCGGCAGGGCCGCAGCGAGGGTCAGCAGGGGGCGACGACGCAGCATCTGGGGTGTACTCGGGTGCGCTCAGGGGCCGCTGTCGCCGTCGGGCAGGCGCAGGGCGAGTGCCAGCTTGTCGCCGGCATGGCGGCGCAGGATGGTGTCCAGGCTGCCATCACGCCGCATGGCCAGCAGTGCCTCGCGCAGCTGCGCCCGGTCGGCCTCGCCGACCCGCTCCCGCGACATGGCCAGGGCACCGACAACACGCTCCGCGGGGGCCCAGACGACGGCTTCGTAGGCATTGAGGTCGGCATCCAGCTGGCGCAGCCATGCCAGGCTGGCGACCCCGATCAGCAGGGCGTCGGCGCGACCGGCCTTGAAGGCGCGCACGGCAGTGGGTTGATCGGGGGCCTCGACGATGCGCCCGCGCTGCTGCAGCCGGGCCAGCACGGCCTCCATCCGCGGGCCGTCGCGGGCGGCCCTCACCTTCAGCAGCCGGCGCTGCTCATCCTGCAGAAAGGCTTCCGGCGTGCTCGGCACGCTGCGGTCCTGCAACAGCACGACGCGGCGCGACTGGACATAGGGGACCAGCTCGACGATGCGCCCGCGCTCGGGGTTCATCACCGCGGAGACCGTGATGTCCACGCCGCCCGAGGTCAGCAGGGCCCAGGTGCGCGCCCGCGACTCCAGCCGGGTCTCGAAGCGGCAGCCCGTGCGCCGCGCCAGCTCCTCGATGACGTCCTTGTCGATGCCGCGGTACTGGCCATCCGCGTCGCGGTGGTAGAGGACGCCGTACTCGTAGAAGGCCACGCGGTAGGGGCCGCAGGCCAGGGCTGCCGTGGGCAGCATGGCGCAGGCCAGCAGCAGACGGCGCAGCCGGGATGTGACCGTGGCGGGGATCCTCATCGCAGTTCAGTGTAGGCGCGCCCCTCCCCGCTGCGACAATCCCTGTCCCATGCTGAAGTTCGACCTCCTCAAGACCGAAGGCCGCGCCCGCCGCGGCACGCTCACGCTCAACCACGGCGTCGTGCAGACGCCCATCTTCATGCCGGTGGGCACCTATGGCACGGTCAAGGGCGTCACGCCGCGATCGCTGGAGGAGATGGGCGCCCAGATCATCCTCGGCAACACCTTCCATCTGTGGATGCGGCCGGGCCTGGACGTCGTCACCCAGTTCGGCGGCCTGCACCGCTTCGAGAGCTGGAACAAGCCCATCCTGACCGACTCCGGCGGCTTCCAGGTCTGGAGCCTGGGCGCCATGCGCAAGATCAGCGAGGAAGGCGTCAAGTTCGCCTCGCCCGTCAATGGCGACAAGCTCTTCCTGACCCCCGAGGTCAGCATGCAGATCCAGACCATCCTCAACTCCGACATCGTCATGCAGTTCGACGAGTGCACGCCCTACGAGAGCAAGGGCGTGCTGACGACGGAGCGCGAGGCCAAGCAGTCGATGGAGCTGAGCCTGCGCTGGGCCAAGCGCTGCATTACCGAATTCGACCGGCTGGAGAACCCGAACGCGCTGTTCGGCATCGTGCAGGGCGGCATGTTCACCCATCTGCGCGACGCCTCGCTGGCCGGCCTGGCCGAGCTGGACCTGCCGGGCTATGCCATCGGTGGCCTGTCGGTAGGCGAGCCCAAGGCTGAGATGCAGCGCATCCTCGAGCACACCGGCCACCAGTTGCCCGCCAACAAGCCGCGCTACCTGATGGGCGTGGGCACGCCGGAGGACCTGGTGGAAGGCGTCAGCCAGGGCATCGACATGTTCGACTGCGTCATGCCCACCCGCAATGCGCGCAACGGCCATCTGTTCACGCGCTTCGGCGACCTGCGCCTGCGCAATGCGCGCTACAAGTCCGACGAGAAGCCGGTTGACGAGACCTGCACCTGCGAATGCTGCAAGGGCTTCAGCCGCGCCTATCTGCACCACCTGGACCGCTGCGGCGAGATGCTGGGCCCCATGCTGACCAGCGTGCACAACCTGCACTACTACCTGGCCCTGATGCAGGAGATGCGCGACGCGCTGGATGCCGGCCGCTTCGAGGCCTGGCGGGCGCAGTTCCACGCCGACCGGGCGCGCGGGGTGTGAAGCGGCCCCTCGTCCAATCTCGCACCGCTGAACGCGGGCGAGCCTGGTCGGTCCCCCGAGGGGACGGCGATGCTCGCGGCATGGAGCCGCGAGCACATCGCCCAAGCGGGCCGGCTCGGGAGCGGCCCAGCGCTCGGCCCGAAGTATCCGGTTTCATCGGCCTCAAGATAGCGGCATGCTGAAAGCCCTGTTCGCTGCGCTGCGCTGGATCTTCCGGGTCGTCTTCGCCATCCTCATCCTGTTCGAGGAATGGGGTTGGGAGCCGCTACGGCGCGTCTTCGCGCTGCTGGCCAGGCTGCCGGTCATCCGCCAGTTCGAGGCCCTGCTCAAGCGCCTGCCGCCGCGCTGGGCTTTCGTCGTGCTGCTGCTGCCCAGCCTGCTGATCCTGCCGATCAAGCTGCTGGCCGTGTGGCTGGTGGCCGAAGGCCGCTACGCGATGGGCGTGGCCCTCGTCGTCGGCGCCAAGCTGATCGGCACGGCCTTGCTGGCCTGGCTGTTCCAGCTCATCCAGCCGGCGCTGATGCAACTGCCCTGGTTCGCCCGCCTCTACACGCGCTGGACGGCCTGGAAAGCCGAGCTGCTGGCCTGGGTGCGCGCCAGCGCGGCCTGGCGCACGGCGCGGGCGATCAAGCTGCGGGTGAAGCGGGTGTTCCGAGCAGGCCGGCCACGCGCGAACGAAGCGCCTCGGGACTGACGCCGGCCGGTGGCATCGGCTGATCCACCGTCAGGCTGACCGGGCTCCACACGCCGCGCCGCATCGGTTTGACCATGGCCTTGCCGTCCTCGACGCGCGAGAAGAAGCTGCCCCACAGATTGCCCAGCGCCATCGGGATGACGGGCACCTCGGGCATGCCCTCGATGAGCTTCATGACACCGCCCTTGAAGGGCTGCAGCTCGCCGTCGCGGGTCAGGCCGCCCTCGGGGAAGATGCAGACCATCTCGCCATCGGCCAGCACTGCGCGCGCTGCCGCGAAGGCGGCTTCGTAGGTGGCCGGATCGGCCTTGGCGGGCGCGATCGGGATGGCCTTGGCGAGCTTGAACATCCAGCCCAGCACGGGAATCTTGAAGATCTGGTGGTCCATCAGGAAGCGGATGGGCCGCGGGCTGGCGGCCATCAGCAGCACGGCGTCGACGAAGCTGACGTGGTTGCAGACCAGCACGGCCGGGCCGGCGGTCGGGATGCGTTCGTCGTGGATGACGCGAAAGCGATAGACCAGGCGCGTCAGCACGAAGGCGGCGAAGCGCAGCAGGTACTCCGGCACGATGAGGAAGATGTAGAAGGCCACGACCGCGTTGGCGATGCCCACCGCCAGGAAGATCTGCGGGATCGTCAGGCCGGCACCCAGCATCGCGCCGGCGATGACCGAGCTGGCGATCATGAAGACAGCGTTCAGGATGTTGTTGGCCGCAATGATGCGGGCGCGGTGGCTGGGCTGGGCGCGCAGCTGGATCAGCGCATACATGGGCACGCTGTACAGGCCCGCGAACAGCGCGAGCAGCGTCAGGTCGGCCAGCACGCGCCAGTGCGCCGTCACGCTCAGGAAGGCGCTGACGCTGTAGGGCTCGCTGGCGGGCAGGCCGGTGGCGGCGAAGTAGAGGTCGATGGCGAACACGCTCATGCCGATGGCGCCCAGCGGCACCAGGCCGATCTCGACATGGCGCTTGGACAGCATCTCGCACATCAGCGAGCCGATGCCGATGCCGATGGAGAACACCGCCAGCAGCAGCGACGCGACCTGCGGGCTGCCATGCAGCACTTCCTTCGCGAAGGCCGGGAAGTTGCTCAGGAAGACGGCGCCGAAGAACCACATCCACGAGATGCCGAGCAGCGAGCGGAACACGGCCAGGCCTTCGTGGGCGATCTTCAGGTTGCGCCAGGTTTCGGTGAAGGGGTTCCAGTTGATGACGAGGTCGGGATCGGTCGACGGGCTGGCCGGGATGCCCTGGGCCGTTGCGCGGCCGGCGATGGCCAGCGCCAGGCAGGCCCAGGCGACGTGCTGCGGGCCGACGACGGGCGTGTCGACGAGGATGCCGCCGACCAGCTGGCCCAGCAGGATGGCGACGAAGGTGCCCATCTCCACCATGCCGTTGCCGCCGGTCAGCTCGCGCTCGCTGAGCTGCTGCGGCATATAGGCGTATTTGACCGGGCCGAACAGCGTCGAGTGCAGGCCCATCAGGAAGACGCAACCCAGCAGGGCCGGCACATTGGCGGCGTAGAAGCCCCAGGCCGCGATCACCATGATGGCGATCTCCAGGCTCTTGACGAGCTGCATCAGCCGCGCCTTGTCGTGCTTGTCGGCGAGCTGGCCGCTGGTGGCCGAGAACAGCACATAGGGCAGGATGAACAGCGCCCCGATGACCAGGCCGGCCATCTTGGACGGCAGCCAGTCCAGCTGCAGCTGGTAGGTGATCATCAGCGTGAACGCGAACTTGAAGACGTTGTCGTTCGCGGCGCCGAGGAACTGCGTCCAGAAGAAGGGCGCAAAGCGGCGTTGCTTCAACAGCGCGAACTGGTTCGGATGTTCTTGGCTCATTGCTGGACGGTTTGGGGTGATTGGGACAGGCCGGCGCGCTGCATCCACGCGAACATCGAATCCACGGTGACCGTGTCGATATGGCTGCTGAAACGACGCGCGCTCGGATGATCGTCGAAAGCGATGTTGGCACGCGTGAGGCGGCCGCCCAACCGGGTCAACGTGGAGAGATGCAGGTCGGTGGGCTGGTAGCCCTGGGTCCGCAGCCAGTCCTGGGCGGTGCGACGGCTGCTGACGTTGGGTGCTGCGGCACCGGCCAGCGTCTCCAGCGCCCACTGGTTGCTCTGCTGGTATTGGGTGCCGAAGGCATAGGCCACCATGCTGTAGCGGCGCTCGTTGAAGCGCGCCACGCGGGCGTTGTCCGTCAGGATGGGCAACAGGGCCTGCTGCAGTTCGGGCTTGAGCACGGCGAAGGCCGCCTCGTAGCGGGCGGGGTTGTCGAGGAAGAACTCGCCCAGGCCCTGGCGGTACAGCGCAGCGTGGTCGGTACCGCAGTGGTTGAGCTTGTGCATGACGCGCCAGGCGCCGCCGCCATCCTTGTAGACGAAGCCGACATGCGACCAGGTCAGGCCGTATTTGGACAGGTCCTGCCCCGCGCGGGCCAGCATGACGACCTGGGCGCCGCTGGCGTCGAGCTGCCTGGCGGTGGCCGCGGCGAGGTTGAGCCCCTGCTCGACCTGGCGTGTCGTGGGCGGCTTCTCGTCGCAGCTCCGGCCGGCGTGCGCGGCGGTGGCGAGTGCGAGCGGCGCGAGGGCCAGCAGATGACGGCGCTTCAACGCGTCACCTGTTCGTTGTAGAGCAGGGCCTTGCCGATCTCGCTGGGGATGAAGGCGATGACTTCGCCCGCGGCCGACAGCACCGTGCCAGCGCCGATGACCGATACCGCGACCGCTGTGCCCGCGGACACGACGACGCMCTCGACCAGCTTGCCCGCCGTGCGCAGGCTGATGCGCACACCGTCCGAGACGCGCTCCAGCACCCAGACGGTGGCGCCGCCGATGACCTCGACGCTGACCACCACCAGCGACGCGCCCGCCGACAGCAGGCCGGCGGGGATGGCGCTCAGCGCGACACCGGTGGCGCTGACCGCGCCGACCGACAGCACGAGGGGGGCGGCCGACACGGCCAGGCTCAGCTCGGAGGCACCGCGCTGGGCCTGCGCCGGCAGGGCGAAGGCGCTCAGGACAAGGGACAGGCTGGAGACGGCAAGCAGGCGCTTCATGAGAGGACTCCGGGAGTGACGAGGTCCGGCTGGGCCAGACGGCCGCGATCTTGCGTGAAGCCAGCGTGGCCATCCCGGGAATAGTGCCGAGGCGCGTGGCAAGCGCCGCAAAGTAGCGCTTCATGACACCGCCGCGCGCTCGAAATGCGCCCGCGTGGCGAACACCGTGGGTGACAGGCGGGCGCCGCGCCAGCGCGCCACGCGCTTGAGCGCGAGGTCGAACAGCAGCGGGTTTTGCTCGCGCAGGGCCTCCAGTTGCGGCAGGTCCACCGCCTCCAGCAGGCCGGCACTGACGAGGGCCGGCAGGCGAATGGCGGCGGGGATGCCGGGCAGCGGGTAGTCGGAACCGTGCAGCAGGCGCGCGTGCCAGTCCTCGCGCATCATCAGCGTGCGGGYGACGTCGGGATGGCGGTTGGTCTGCAGTACGACCGAGATGTCGCCCAGCAGCCGGCCGCCCCAGTCCTCGTCCATCAGCCTTGCGAACAGCGAGAAGGCCGGCACTTCACGAGGACGCGCGCGATCCAGGTCCGGCGCGGTGCCCAGAGATGCGCAATGGGCGACGACGACACGCACGCCCTGCTCCAGCGCTGCACGCACCAGCAGCGGGTTGCCCAGCTCGTCGCGGCCGGCGCCCGGCACGGCGCGCTCCTCGCCGCAGTGCACGATGAGGGGCAGGCGGGTGGCGGCCAGGCGGGCGTAGAAGGGCCGCAGCCGCGGGTCGCGCAGGTCGATGTTCATGCTGGACGGCAGCCACTTCAGCGCGACGGCGCCCCGGGCCAGGGCCTCGTCCAGACGGGCCAGCGCGTCGGGTCGGTAGGGGTGGATGGAGGCCACCCAGGCGAAGCGCTGCGCATGCGCGGCGGCGACGCTGGCGGCATAGGCATTGGGCACATGGAAGGTCGTGTGCGCGGCCTGGGGCCGGCCGGCGGCGTCGCAGGCCTGGTCGAAGGCGAACAGCATCCAGCGCGCACCGGCCGGGAAGTCGTCGGCCAGCGCGCGCAGCCGCTCGACATAGGCGCGGTCCACGCTGGGCGCATCGGCCGGCACGCAGGCCGCATTGAGGATGAAGCGCTTGCGCAGCATCTCGACCGGGTGCCACCACTGGCTCAGCTGGGCGTTGACCGAGCAGCCCGAGCCGGAGTCGCCGGTGCCGAGCAGATGGGCGTGCACGTCCCAGAGCTGGGCCGGGTCGAGGCCCTCGAAGCAGCGTTGGACCAGCGGCCGCAGCGTGTCGGGAATGCCGCTGCGGCAGGTGTTGAGCAGGCCGGCGCGGGCCGGGCCGGCCAGGGAGGTGAACAGGCCGGCGGCTGCGCCGCAGCACAGCAGATGACGTCGTGTAAGCATGGTGGGTGAGAGGGGCAGGCGTCAGTCGCTGACGCGCTCGTGATGCAGCAGCGCCTTGCCGGACTCGTTGGGAATGAGGGCGAGCACCCGGCCGGCGGTGGACAGCAGGGCGCCGGCGGACAGCTCCGTGATCGTGACCACATTGCCGGGTGCCAGCATCACGCCGTCGAGCAGGCGACCGCTGACGTGCACGCTGAAGCGAGCGCCGTCGGACGGCCTTTCCAGCAGCCAGCTGAAGCCATCGCCCTCCTCGTAGACCGCGAACACGCTGAGAGCCACGCCGGTGCTGAGCAGCGCCTGAGGCGTCGTTCGCGTGGGCACGCCGCTGGCATCGAGCAGTGCCGTCGACAGCACCGCGGTGGGCAGCGAGACGGCCACGTAGTCGGACGCCGTGGGCTCCTTGGCGCCCGCCGTCGTGGCAAGGCTCATGGCGAGGATCAAGGCAGGCAAGGGCTTCATGGAATGCTCCGTCTGGAAGGCGAGAAGTGCTGAGGGGCGCGAGCATCGCGAGGCCGTGCGTTGCTGCCGCCGTTTTTGTCCCGGTGGCGCGGCGGCTGCGCCCGATGGGGGCGTCATGCGCTACCGTTCATCCCCATGTCGAGCACGCAATCGCTGGTGGCCCTCATCAAGGCCGAGCTGAAGACGCAAGGGCTGAGCTATGCCGAGCTGGCCCAGGCCCTGGACCTGTCGGAGTCCAGCGTGAAGCGCATGCTGGCGCCGGGCGGCGAGATGCCGCTGTCGCGTGTGGACGAGATCTGCCGCGTGCTGAAGCTGGAGTTCGCCGAGCTGGCCGGGCGCCTCGTCAGCCAGTCGCCGGCGCTGCGCGAGCTGAGCCTGGAGCAGGAGCGCGCCGTCGTCGCCGACCCCAAATTGCTGCTCGTCGCCATCTGCTGCCTGAGCCATTGGGCGGTGGAGGACATGCTGTCGCGCTACCGCATCAGCGAGGTGGATGCCGTCGCCGCGCTGGCCCAGCTCGACCGCCTGGGCGTCATCGAGCTGCGCCCGCACAACCGCTACAAGCTCAAGGTGGCCAAGACGCTGCGCTGGCGGCCACAGGGGCCGGTGATGCAGTTCTTCCGCGAGCGCGTGATGGCCGACTTCTTTGCCGGCGGTTTCGACGGCGAGGGCGAGTTGCTGACGCTGGTGCACGGCGAGTTCGGTGCCGGCCATGCGCGCGAGCTGGCCGAGCGGCTGCAGCGCACGGCCGACGATTTCGCGCGCCAGCATCTGCTGGACCAGAAACTGCCGTCCTCCGAGAAGCGGCCCTACAGCGTCGTCATCGGGCTGCGGTCGTGGATCTTCGAGGCCTTCAGGGACCTGGAAAGGTCGGGCCTGGGCCAGCGTCGCAGCGCGAACAAACCCTAGGATGCCGCATGGCCGCTCCCGATCCTGATCCGTCATCCCGCCTCGCCGTCGGCTCCCAGCCCGTCAACCGGCGCACGCGGCGCGTGCAGCCGTCGGACAGCAGCGAGCGACCCGAGGTGGTCCAGCAGCGCCAGCAACAACTGCGAGCCCGCCATGAGCTGGGCCGCCCGCTGGCGGCCGGGCCTCGGCCAGTGGCGGCGGCGCCGCTGCCAGTGGCTGCCAGGGTGCAGGCAGGCCTGGGCGTGGCTTCGTTGTCGGGCGCCTTGTTCGTCAGCCAGCCGGTGCTGGTGGGTGTGCTCGTCGTCATCGGCACGGCGGGCCTGGGCTGGGCCGTGCGCGGGGTATGGCACCAGCGTCGTGGCATGGGCGAGGTGGGGCCGCAGGCCTTGCTGTCACCGCAGGCCCTGGACGCGCTGGATGCCCTGCTGGCCCGCGCCGCGCCGGCGTTGCCGCCGCCTGCGACGGAGGCTGTGAAGACCATCAAGCAGGTGTTGGAACTGGTCCAGCAGCCAGGCGCGCCGGCGCGCCTGGGCATGCAGGACGCCGCCTTCGTGCAGCAAAGCGTGGCGCGCTATCTGCCCGACAGCCTGGAGGCCTATCTGCGCGTGCCGGCGGAGCGCCGCAGGCAGCCGCTGTCGGATGGCCAGCCCAGCGCCGACGAGGCCCTGGTCCAGCAGCTGGCGACCCTGTTGGAGGGACTGCAGCGCCGCCTGCAGCCGCTGCACGACGAGGCAGGCGAGGCGCTGCTGCGCCAGCAGCGCTTCCTGGACGTCAAGGCCCGCGAGTAGCGGGCGCCATCCACGTCAGTTGTTCGGTTCGGAGGAGCCGCGCGCGTTGGTCTGCTCGAGCAGGTCGGCCTCGTGGCGGTCGCGCAGCGTCTTGGCCAGCGTGAAGGTGCTGGAGACGAGGAAGAGCCAGGACACGGCGAGGTAGCGCTTGATCCAGTCGTCCATCTGCATGCGCCACAGGCCCCAGGCGGTCAGGGCCAGTGCCGCGACGAGCGCGATCCAGACCATCATGACCCAGCCCTGGGTGTCGACCTGGCCGTCGCGGTTGTCGCGCTGGGTCTTGGCGACGGCAAAGCAGGCGAACACCGAGAAGAACAGGCCGATGGCGAGGAAGGCGCGGTCCAGATCCTGGCCCGGCGCGCCGAACACGCCCCAGGCGCAGGCCAGCAGTGCCAGGACGAACGACGTCCAGACCTGGAGGCGCCAGGAACTGGTGTCGCGTTGCATGACGAAGCGGGTGGCCATGAGAGGATTTCCTTGCGGTGGTGGTTGTGGGCCGCGATCTTGCGTGAAGCCGGGCGCGCGAGCCTCGGGAATAGTGCCAAGGCGCGTGACAAGCGCCACGCAGTAGCGCCGGGCGACACCGCCGCCCTGCCCCATTCCGCCCCGAACTCAGCGCATCACGCGCACCCGCGCCGCCGCGAACGGCTGCACGCGCCCGTTGACCTCGATCTGCAGGCTGCCGTTGGCGAAGTACAGGCGTCCCAACTTGGCGCCATTGCTGAACAGCGTGATCTCGCCATTGCCATTGCTCAGCGCGCCGTTGGGACCGTTGAAGACCAGGGCCAGGCTGCCCGCCGCCACGTGAGGCGTGCCGGCGACGTCAAAGGCGAAATTGACGTAGCTGAAATGCGTCTCCGTGAGCCTGTCGTCGCTGCTGCGCACCGTGGTGGTGACCGAGAAACTGCCGCCCGTCAGCGTTGCACTCAGCGCCAGCAGGTTGTTGCTGATGCGGGTGCCGGCGGACGGCGTGAGGATGGCCGTCTGCACGACGCTGCCGCCGTTCAGCAGGCCGGCCAGCTTGACGCCGGCGCTGCCGGTCACCGTGTAGTCGCTGCCGGCGCTGGCATCGGCCATGCGCAGGTCGCTCAAGGTGATGGTGGCGGAGCCATTGATCGGCGAGCCCAGGCTGGTCAGGCTGTAGTCGGCGCTGGCGCTGCCGTTGTAGCGGGTGCCGTCGTCCACACAGTCGGTGAAGCGGGTGGCCAGCACGCCGCTGGCCGGCAGGGCCGGGCCCACCGCGGGCGTCACGCCGCCCAGCGTCGTGCTGACGCTGCCGCTCTGGCAGACGGCGGCGCTGCTGCGCACACGCCCCAGGTCGTCGCTCACTTGCAGCGGTGCGCTGACGGCCTGCAGCCAGATGCCGCTGGCACCCAGCAGGCGCATCAGGTTGGCCTGGTCGGTCTCGCTGCTGCTGGCGGCCTGCACGGTCAGCAGTGCGCTGGCGCTGAGCACCTCGCCTTGTGAATTGCTGAGTCGCACGCTGTAGAGGGCCCCGCTGTCGGCCAGTGTCAACGCGGGCGTGGTGTAGGCGGCCGAGGTGGCGCCGTTGATGGCGCTGCCGTTCTTCAGCCACTGATAGCTGGGCGCGGGGTTGCCGCTGGCGAGGACGACGAAGCTCGCCGTCTGGCCGGGCGCCGTGGTGACCGCGGCGGGCTGGCTGGTGATGCCCGGCGCGGCCAGCACCGTGGCGGTGACGCTCAGCGTGGCCTCGGCGCTGCTGGCGCTGCCGTAGGCGTTGCGCACGACCAGGCGGTAGCGGGCGCCGTGATCGGCGAGCGCCAGTGCGGGCGTGGTGTAGGTCAAAGCCGTCGCGCCGGCGATGTCCACGCCGTTGCGTTGCCACTGATAGCTGAGCGGCGCGCTGCCGGCGACCGTGGCGGTGAAGCTGGCGGTGGCACCCACGAGGGCGCTGGCGCTTTGCGGCGCTTCGGTGATGACCGGCAGCGTGGCGGGCTTGACGTTCAGGGTGGCCGCTGCGCTGCTGACCTGCCCCAGGCCGTTGCGCACCACGCAGCTGTAGCGGGCGCCGTCGTCCGCCAGGCGGGCGGTGACGCTCAGCGTGTCAAAGGTCTCGCCGGGCAGGTCGGCGCCATTGCGTTGCCACTGGTAGCGCAGCGCGCTGCCGCTGGCTTTCACGCGGAAGTAAGCCTGCTGGCCGGCCACCACGGTGCGGTCCGCCAGCGTGCCGAGCAGCTGGGGCGCGGCGGCGTCGGCGAGCACGAGGCAGCTGGGCAGCGTGATGTCGGTGGCCGAGGGGCCGACGGCCAGTGCCGGGCTGCTGCGCTCGAAGGTGGTGGCGAGCAGCTCGGCCAGCGAGTTCTTGCGGATGGCGACGCGGAATTTGCCTGCAGTGTCGGTCACGGCGGCGTCCATGCCGGAGTAGTCCAGGCCGGTGGCCTGCACATACGTCCAGGCGGCCGGCTTGCCGGCGCTGTCGTTGACGCAGCCGTTGACGAAGATGGTGTCCATCTCCATGTCGGCATTCCAGCTGCTGAAGTGGCTGACCGTGCCTTCGTAGTAGCTGCCGTCGGCGGTGGTCTTCAGCGTGGCCTGACCGTCCTGCACCCACTGGCCGGTGGCCTCGTCGAGGTGGAACAGCGGCACGCTGGCCGGCGGCGTGGCCGAGCGGCTGGCCAGCGGGATGCGCACGGTGGCGGTGGCGCCGGCCTTGAGGTTGAGCTTGTTGCCGGCGGCGTCGCGCAGGTCCACGTTGATGGCGCCGAAGCTCTCGATCGCGCGGCCCGTGCTGGCGACGTAGCGGCCGGGCATGGCGGCGGGGTCGCGGGCGGGGTCGATGACGCTGAGCCTGGCGCTGAGGGTGCCGGTGGCCGCGGTGCTGCCGCCGTCGATGACGAAGCCGTTGGCCGGCAGGTCCACGCTGGCCAGCGAGTTGGCGGCGCGCAAGGTGCCGGGGGCGTCGGCGCTGAAGGTCTGCGCCTTGCCGGCGGCCACCAGGCGCTGGGTGATGGTGGTGGCCTGGTTGGCCGTGACGGGCAGCGGCAGCACGGCGTCGAGATGGCCGTCGGCCTGGATGCGCAGCACGACGGCGTTGGCGGGCGCGAGCGTGCCGAGCGTGAAGCGGCCCTGGGCATCGCTGACCGTGCTGGTGCCGGCGGCGCTGATGCGAGCGCCCGGCACCGGGCTGGCATCGGCGGCGTTGAGCACCTGGCCGCTGATCTGGCCGGTGGCGGCTGGCGTGGTGGGTGGGGTGGGCGTTGCGGGGCTGTCGCCGCCACCGCCGCCACAGCCGCTCAACAAGGCGGCCAGGCAAAGGCTGGCGAAAGCGCCACGCAGGCGCTGGGAACTGAAAGACATGGGACTCCCTGGTCTGGACTGCACCGGCGCTGTTTCGCGCCTGACGGCCCGCGTTGACGCAGGGCGGGCGCAGTGTAGAAAGCGCCTCAGGGGGATTTCAGGGTTCTCCCTAGAACCGCAGGCCCCATGATCCAGGGGGGATGCCAGGGGTCACCAGAACTCCCAGCGCCCGGTCTTGATGACCCAGATGCCCAGCAGCCCGTTGGTCACCGCGTGGGCGATGACGGCGCTCCACAGCTTGCCGTTCCTGCGGTAGAGCAGCGCGTAGGCGAGGCCCGCGACAACGGCGGCCAGCCACAGCGTGTGGGCCAGTGTGAAGACGAAGGTGGACAGCACGATGGCGCGCGCGCCCACCGCCTGCGGGTCGACGCGCTCGAAGCCCGGGTGCTGCACCCAGCGCATCAAGAAGCTGCGCCAGAACAGCTCCTCCATGACGGGCACGACCAGGGCGGCGCCCATGAGGCGCAGCATGATCAGCGTCCAGATCGGTTGGCCGTCGGCGTCCAGCGGCACGAAGCTGGCGGTGGCCGAACCGAGCTGCATCCAGGGCGCGTCCAGCTGCACCCAGATCGCGAAGACGGCGATGCCGACGACGACGGCCCAGCCGGTCTCGCGGGCATCGGGCAGGTTCTGGCGTACCAGCTCGCCGTAGCCGCGCCAGTAGTAGGCCAGCAGGCCGGCGACGATGACGGTCTGGGCGCCATAGATCCAGCGCGCATCCAGGCCAACGTCGGCGGGCAGATAACCCCGCAGGGCCAGAAAGCCCATGAAGACGAAGAAGGGGATGCAGCGGGCGAGGGCGGCGGGGCTGAACGCGGGCGTGTCGGCAGGCATGTCGGGCGCCAGCTTAGCCCGGCGTCGCGACGATTCGCGCTGCCCCTGCCCCCCAAGCCTCAGGGGTGGGCGCGGGAACTAAGACTTCAGCAGCCCGTCCTTGAAGGCCGCGAAGACGCCATTGGTCCAGCCGAAGCCGTCCTGGGTCTCGTACTCGCCGCCGCCGCCGGGCTTGTCCTCGGCCACGTCGTACTTCTCCAGCAGCCGGCCGGTGGCGAGGTAGACGCGGTGCACGCTGGCGCACCAGCGCGCGGCGATGTCACGGGCGAGGGCGGCGTGGCCGTAGCGGGCCAGGCCGAGGGCCGCCATCCATTGCAGCGGCGCCCAGCCATTCGGCGCGTCCCATTGCTGGCCGGTCACGAGGGCGGTCGTCAGCAGACCGTTGGCGCCGAGCAGATGGCGCTGCACCTGGGCCGCCATGGCGTCGGCCTGGGCGGGCGATGCCATGCCGAGGTACAGGGGCACGAGGGCGGCGGCCGTCAGCGGGCGCGGGTCGGCGGCCTGGCGCCAGTTCAGGTCGGCGAAGTGGCCGGCGTCGGCGCGCCAGAAGCGCGTCTGCAGCAGCTGGCGGCGGGCGGCGGCGCGGGCCTCGAAGGTGCGCGCCGTGGCGGCGTCGCCGCTGCGCGTGGCGCCCAGCGCGATCGCGCTTTCAAGCCCGGCCAGCAGCGCATTCAGGTCCACGGGTGCCAGCGCTGTCGTCTCGATCGTCGCGATGTCGGCGGGGTCGGCGCACCAGCGGCCGGAGAAGTCCCAGCCGCTTTCGGCGCCGGCGCGCAGGTCGCGCCAGACGTCGGTGGGCGTGCGGCCCTTGGCTTCCTCGGCCGTCAGCACGTCCTCGCGCCAGCTTTCCTCGCGTGGCGTGCAGCGGTCGTCCCAGTAGCGGTTCAGCAGCGCTCCATCGGCCGTGCGCAGCACGCGGCGGTGGGCCTGGCCGGCGCCGAGCGTGGCTTCGCCGGCCATCCAGAAGGCGTGCTCGGCCTTCAGCGAGACCAGGTGGGTGGCGAAGCCCGCAGCAGGGTCGTCGGCGTGCAGCAGCTCGACCATGCGGAAGAAGAAGGGCGGCTGGGAGCGGCTCAGCATGTAGCTGCGGCTGCTGTTGGGGATAAAGCCGTGGGTCGCGATCAGGTGGGCGAAGTTGGCGAGCATGTGCTCGGCCAGGTCGCGCCGGCCGTCGGCCACCAGGCCCAGCATCGTGAAATAGCTGTCCCAGTAATAGAGCTCGCGGAAGCGCCCGCCGGGCACGACGTAGGGGCGTGGCAGCGCCAGCAGGCTCTCGCCTTCCAGGGCCTGGGCATGCTCGCGCACCAGCAGCGGCCACAGCGCGCGGATGTGCTCGCGGATGCCCAGGCGCGGACCGACGGCGGCGTCATGGCCGGGCAGCACGAAATGGGCGTGCACGAAGTCCGGCAGCGAGAAGCCGGGCAGGCGGCGCTCGGCCTCGAAGCGGGCGCGGATCAGCGACGGCGCGGTCTTGGGGCGGGCGTCGACAAAGCTCTTGCCGTCACCGAAGACGCGCGTCATCTGCACGGCGACGAAGAGTTCGCCATAGAGCTCATGGGGCGTCGCAGCCGCCGCGTGGGCGGGGGCGACCGCATGGATGGGCGCGGTGGCGAGCAGGTCGCCGGGGCGCTGGGAACGGGAGGTCATGACGATGCGAGATGCCGGCGCAGCCGGGTGAGCGAGACGGCCAGGGCCACGACGGGCGCCACCAGCAGGCCGAAGGCGGTGGTGCCGTCGAAGGCGACGAAGAGGCGGCCGGTGATGAAGCTGCCCAGCGTGCCGCCGAGAGCGGAGAAGACGACGATGAGGCCGGTCATGGCCGCGTGCTGGCGCTGCGGCAGCGCGCTCAGCATGGCGGAGTTGATGGCCGGGTAGATGGGGGCGAGCAGCAGGCCGGTCAACGGCAGCAGATAGGCCGCGGGCGGGGCGTTCAGCCAGCCGACGTCACCGGTCAGCGGCTGGGCACCGCGAGCCAGTGGCAGCGCGACGAGGATGAGCGCGGCGATGCCGACCAGGCAGGCGATGACGACGGCGAACCAGCCCAGGCGGCCGATGACGGCGGCACTGGTCAGTCGGCCCAGCGCGGTGGTCGCCGGCATGATGACTGCCAGCCCCACGCTCATCGCGGTGGGCAGATGCAGCACCTCGTTGTTGAAGCTCGGCAGCCAGGTCGAGATGCCCTGCTCGATCAGCACGTACAGAAAGGCCGACAGCAGGAAGACGACGACCAGGGCCCTCTTCAGCAACGGTGCCATCGCGACGAGGTCTTCGCGCAGCGAGGTGTCGGTCGACTGGATCGGGCCTTCGTCCAGCGGGCTGATCAGCAGCAGTACAAAGGCGCCAGCCGCCAGCCCCGCCAGCAGCGGATAGACCTGCAGCCAGCCCTTGCCCTCAGCATGGGCTGCCTGGCTGAACAGCAGGAAGCCGCCCAGTACGCCGACCATGAACAGGCCTTCGAGCAGGTTGGTGAAGCGCGCATGGCCGGCGCGGTCCTGGGTGACCAGGCCGATCATGGAATAGGCCGACACCTTGACCAGCGCGAAGCCCGCGCCCAGCGTGCAGAACAGCAGCTTGATGGCCCAGAACGCCGACAGCACCGGCATGGCCAGGCAGGCCGCGCCGACGGCCGCGAGGGCCAGCAGCATGGCCCGCTTGAGGCCGAGGCGCGGCAGCAGCGAGGCGACGAGGAAGGACGTCAGCGCGATGGGCAGGTCCTTCCACGCGTCCAGCAGCGCGGCCTCGGCGCGCGGCACGCCCAGGGTCTGCACGACCAGCAGATTGACCGCACCGACGCTGTTCAGCAGTGCGCCGAACAGCATGTAGGTCAGGATGATGGCGAGCCTGATGCGCAAGCCGCCGCTCGACAGGGAGATGGAAGTGGTGGTCATGTCGAGTGGGGCTTGGAGTTCAGGCGTCGCCATCTTGGCGCGTCTCAGAACTGGAAGCCGACGCTGAGCTCATAGGCGCGGCCGAACAGCGGCCGCGCCAGGAACACACCGTCCTGGCCCGCGGCCTGGCCCGGCACGCGGAAGTTGCCCTCCGTCAGGCCGATCTTGTTGGTCAGGTTGGTGCCGGTCAGGCGCACTTCCAGGCCGTTGTCCATCGAGAACACGGCGCCCGCGTCGATGGTGCGGTAGGCCGGCAGCTTCAGCGTGTTGGTCTGGTCGGCGAAGCGCTCGCCGACATGGCTGAAGGTCGCGAAGGTGCGCAGCTGGCCGAAGCCGGTCTGGGTCTGCCAGCTCGGCGTCAGGCGGGCCTGGAACTTCGGCGCGCGCTCGACGCGGTTGCCGCTGAACTGCTGGAAGTCCTTGTACTTGGCGTCCTGGAAGTTGCCGGTCGCCGCGATCTCGAAACCATAGCCCGGGCGCAGGGCCAGCTCGAACTCCAGGCCGGTGGCCTTGCTGTTGGGGCGCAGCACGACATTGCCGGCATTGGTGAACTGCTGGGTCTGAGAGTTGGTCAGCTTGTTCTGGTAGGCCGTCAGGAAGGCGCTGTAGAGCTTGGTGGCGGTCTTCAGGCCGATCTCGAACTGGGTGATGTCCTCGACCGAATCCTTGCTCTCGTTGGCGCCACGGCCGCGCAGCACGTCGAAGTCGGGCAGCCGGTGGCCCTTGTTGACGCGCACGAAGGCGCTGAAGTCGCGCGTGAAGGCGTAGTTGGCACCGCCGGTGAAGGAGCTGCGGCTGAGCTTGCTGTCGATCAGCGTGTTCGTGCCGTTGAAGTACGAGAGGTTGTTGTTGTAGATCGTTGTCGGGTCGGCATCGAGGTCGCCATTGCTGACGTTGGCAATCGTGCCGGTGATGCGCTGGGTCTCGCGGCGCGCGCCGAGGTCGATGCGCAGTTCCTTGTTCAGCTGCCACTCGTCGGCGATGAAGAAGGCGCGAGTGTTGCCGCTATAGCTCGCGTCGAGGTCGAAGGAGAAGGGCGGCGAGACATAGCCGTTGCGCGAGGCCTTGACGCCGTTGTCCAGGGCCACGTCGATGAGGCGGGCGTGGGGCTGCACCGTCATCAGCTGGGCCTGGCCCAGCGTCCACACGTCATGCGAGCTGTAGCCGGCCAGGTAGAGGCCGACGGTCAGGTTGTTGCCCGGCGCGATCTCGCGCGACAGGCGGGTCTCGTTGCTGGTCGAGCGCAGGGCCTTGTCCACGGCCCACATGCCGTTGACGATGACGGGCGTGCTGCCGGTGACGGTGCCGCCGCCATTGGTGAAGGTGGCGGTGCCGGTGGTGGCGGCGCGGCCGGCCGCTGCGACGACGGCCGCATCGCCGTTGGCTGCGGTGACCTGCGAGGTGATGTAGCTCGACAGCGTCTGCGGGTTGGCGCCCGAGAACAGCGCATAGGTCGGCGTGTCGCCGATGGTGTGGCTGAGCTTGTTGGTCAGCGTCCAGTCACCCAGCTTGGTGTCGAGGTTGGCGCCATAGGTCTGCACATCGGCACCGCGGCCGTCGGCCAGGTCCTTGGTGACGGTGCTGCGCAGGATCTCGGGCTTGCCATTGGGCAGGGTGCGGCCCGAGGCGCGGCCGGTCTCGAGCACGATGTTGCGCAGCTCGTTGCCGTAGAAATAGTCCTTTGACGCATTGAAGCCGGGATAGCTGGATGCGCTCTTGCCGTCGGCCGAGCCCACGACGGGAATTGCCGTGAAGAAGGCGTTGCGGTCGCGCAGCGCGCGGGCATAGAGCTGCAGGCTGCCGTTGTCGAGCTTGCGGCTCAGCATGAGGCTGGCCTGGCCGCCGCTGTCGGCGGGGAACTGCGTGTCGCGCACGCCGTCGCTCTCGCGCCAGAAGCCACCGACCATGATGTTCCACTGGTCGCTGAGCTTGCCAGCGTAGACGCCGTCGACGCGCTTCAGGCTGCCGGTGCCCGTCGTCACGCGCAGGCCGGCCTCGGGGTTGCGGCCGTCCTTCTGGATGAAGTTGACCGTCACGCCGGGCTGGCCGCTGCCGAAGATGGGGCTGGGGCCGCCGCGCAGCACTTCCATGCGGTCGATGGTGTCGTCCAGGCGGAACAGCTGCGAGTGCTCGAAGAAGCTCAGCGTGGGCAGGTGATAGAGCGGCGCGCCATTGAGCTGGAAGGTCGAATAGGGACCGTCGCCCGGTGTCGGGAAACCGCGCACGCGGATGTTGGCGCCGGCCTGGCCGCCCGAGGTTTCCACGAAGATGCCGGGCACGGTCTTCAGGATGTCGGCCGTGCTGGTGGGCGCCGCGGCCTTGATCTGTTCCTCGGTGGCGGTCGTGATCGAGAAGCCGGCCTCCAGCTTGCGCACGCCTTCACGGCGCGCCGTGCCGGTGACGACGACGGCTTCGAGTTCCTTGACTTCAGGGGACTTGTCGGCGGGCTTGGCCGCTTCCTGGGCGAAAGCGCTGCCGCACAGCGCGGCGGCGGCCAGGGCGATCAGTTGGGGACGGAAGGAGCGGACGCCGGCGCGCGGCGCGGCATGGGGCTTGGACATCTGTGGTCTCCGATGGTTGTTTGTTATCAATCCCGAAAGCCGGCGCGGCCGTCGCCACTTTCGATGGACCGGACTTTGAGGGCAAATGTTATCGATGTCATTTGGGTTTTTACCAATGTGGCCGATCGTTGACATCGATGACATCGATTGCGGTTCTAGGGGGTTGAACGTTTTCGGCGCAACGGCTTGCCCGAAGGGGGCAAACCCCGACAATCCGCGCCCATGAGCACCCAAGACCTCACCGACGCCGAGTTCGCCGAACTCGACGAACTCCTCGCCGCCACCCCCGAGCCGCTGCAGCCGCTGGACGCCTCCATGCTGGATGGCTACCTCTGCGGCGTCATCGTGCAGCCCCGCCTGATCGAGGCCGACGAATGGCTGCCCAATATCTTTGACTACGACGGCGGCCTGCTGCCCGAGACGGTCGATGCCGGCTGGCTGGACAAGCTGACCCAGCTCGTCGAGCGCCGCCACGCCGCGCTGAACCGCGGCCTCGTCGAGGACGGCTGGTTCGATCCCGTCATCCTCGAGGTCGAAGAGGACCAGGAGCCCGACCCGCTGCCCGAGGACGCCACCGAGGAAGAGCGCTCGGCCCGCGCCAGCTATGACGAGCTGGGCCCGATCTCGCGCGCGCTGATGCCCTGGGTCGCCGGCTTCCAGCATGCGGCCCTGTGCTTCCCCGAGCTGGCCGACATGCCCAACGAAGACGTCAGCGCGGCGATGGCACGCCTGTACCGCCATCTGCCGGCCGAGACGGCCGAGGAAAAGGAAGTCGTCGCGACGCTGAACCGCGAGCATCCGCTGAAGGATCTCGACGACGCGATCGAGGAACTCGTCGTCACGGTGGCCGATCTGGCCGACCTGACCGAGACCGAGCGCTACCGCGTCGAGACCATCAAGCGCGACACGCCCAAGGTGGGGCGCAATGACCCTTGCCCGTGCGGGTCGGGCCGCAAGTACAAGGTCTGTCACGGTAGCAATTGATGCGCTTGCAGCTCCTGTCGGACCTGCATCTCGAAACGGAGTCCTACCAGCCGGTGCCCGCGCCGGGCGCCGAGCTGCTGATCCTCGCCGGCGATATCGACACGACCTGGCGCAGCTTCGAGCTGTTTCGCGGCTGGCCGGTGCCGGTGCTCTTCGTGCCCGGCAATCACGAGTACGACCGCCGTGACGTGGACGAGGCGCGCGAGGCGCTGCGCGCCCATGTGAAGAGCGTGGGACTGCGCATGCTCGACGACGAGTCCGTCGTCATGACCGATGCCCAAGGCCGGCGCGTGCGCTTTGTCGGCTGCACGCGCTGGTGCGACTTCGATGCCTTCGGCCCCTCGGGCCGTGATCGCGCGATGCGGGCGGGCGGCTACTTCCAGAACGTCATGCAGTCCACTCGCCATGGCGAGCCCTTCGGTGTCGACGCCGTTCGCGTGCTGGCGCTGGAGCAGCGCGCCTGGTTGGCCGACGAGCTGCAGCGCAGCGGCGACTGGGACGCCACCGTCGCCATCACCCACTTCGCCCCGAGCCTGAAGAGCGCCGACCCGCGCTATGGCCGCCAGCCCGGCACGGCCAGCTTCTGCAACGACGACGAAGACCTGCTGCCGGGCGCCAACCTGTGGATCCACGGCCATCTGCACTGCCGGCACAACTACCGTGTGGGCGAGACGCGCGTCATCAGCAACGCTCGTGGTCACAGCAAGCGCGGCGAGGCCGATGGCTTCGATGGGCAAAGGGTGTTCGAGGTCTTCCAAGCTTGAGGTTCAACGGGCTGAGTAGTTGAGTTCTCAGCGCGCTAGCCGGGTGCGGAGAGCAGGGGCAGTCGGCCTAACCCAACTGCTGCTTCAGGCTGGAAGCGGTCAACACCGTGCCATTGCACCCACTGAACCGCTACGGCAGTCTCTACTGATGCTTTCGTGACCAAAGCACTCGCAACAGCTTGATGCCAAAGCCCAGGAACAGCGCCCCAGCAATGAGGCCGCCAATAACTGCGCGTGGCGATTCGAGAGGCCAGCTTGCAATGAGGAAGGCAGCAAAGGCGATACCAACCGCGAGCGCAAGCAACGCCAGGAGCGTGAGCGGCAGCGATAGCACTACGCGCAAAAAGCTCGCGCCGAACGTCGCCGGTTCTGACTTATGAGACCTCACGACATCGAGGGCAACCACGAGCGTCAGGGGCAGCAGCAATAGGAGCGCGATCAGGACTGCCACGAAAGCTGGCGTCGCGGGCCAGTACCCCACACAAGCGCACCCAATGAATATCAAGGCCGCAAGCAATGACCAAAATCTCTTCTTCGAGGACACAAGAGCCAGTGATATAGATAAACGAAGGCGCCTGGGTGCGCGTCTGGACGCGATGCTATCGCGTAGCGACCGCTCCCCGCTGCATTGCCGACATCCGGCGGCGTCGCTGGTTGTCCTACCCGCCGTTTCTCTTGGTGGGCCGAGGTTTGCATCGCGGCCCGCTGTGGCCGCATCGGTGAATGTCCCCGGGTCGCGTTACCAAACGTCCCGCCGCCGCGGGTCGGCCCCGGTGGTGCCCGTCGGGTCTATGGCGAATCTGAAGCCAGCCTGAAGCCTTCCCAAGGTTTTGAAGCTTCAGTCCTTGCGCCCTGCCGGGGCATCGTGATTGGCGCTGCCGTCGTCCCTAGAGTCGTTTTCGGCCCGCACCAGACGGGTCTCGTGACGACTACTACGGAGACAAACCAATGCACACGACCCCGGCGCTTCGCCGACTGATTTCCTGCCTGCCTTTCCTGGCCATGGCAACCACCCTCCACGCGGCCACCTTCCAGGCCGAAAGCGCCTCGCTGAGCGGGGGCACAAGCACAGCCACCGACCACACGGGCTACACCGGCAGCGGCTTTGTCGGCGGCTACGTCGACGGCAACAAGGGCAACGCGCAGACGAGCTTCACCGTCAACGCGGCGGCCACCGGCAACTACACGCTCAAGCTGCGCTATGCCAACGGCACCGGCTCGGCCAGGAGCCTGACGCTCTATGTCGACGGCGTGTCCAAGGGCCAGGTCAGCCTGGGCGCCACCGCCAATTGGGACGACTGGCTGGTGCAGACGACCACCGTCGCGCTGACCGCCGGCAACCACGCCATCGCCTACAAGTTCACCAGCGCCGACAGCGGCAACGTCAACCTGGACAAGCTGGACGTCGATGCCGTCGTCACCGGCACCGGTGGCCCGCAGGCCGAGGACGCCACCCTGAGTGGCGGCGCCACCGTCGCGACCGACCACACCGGCTATCAGGGCAGCGGCTTTGTCGGCGGCTTCACCGATGGCAACAAGGGCAATGCCCAGGTGGCCTTCAGCGTGACGGCGGCCACCGCCAGCAGCCACGAGCTGGCGCTGCGCTACGCCAACGGCACCAGCGCGGCCAGGACGCTGACGCTGTTCGTCGACGGCGCCTCCGCCGGCCAGATGACGCTGCCCGCCACGACCAACTGGGATTCCTGGGCCACGCAGACTTCCACCGTCACGCTCAGCGCCGGCGCGCACACGGTGGCCTACAAGTTCGGATCGGCCGACAGCGGCAACGTCAATCTCGACGCGCTCACCGTCACGGCCGTGACCGGTGGCGGCACGGGCAATCCGGCGGTGACGCCGGCCGAGGCCGAGACCTGGTTCATGTCCGGCGGCGCCGCGGTGTCGACCTCAGCCTCCGGCTACAACGGCAGCGGCTATGTCGCGGGCTTCTCCAGCAATGGTGCGCGGGCCATCCGCACCGTCTTCATGAGTGGCGACGGCAGCGCCACCGCCAGCCTGCGCTATCGCAACACCAGCGGTGCCGCGCGCGTGCTGGACGTCATCGTCAACGCGGCCAAGGTCGGCACCGTCAGCATCCCGGCCGGCAGCGGCTGGGCCACGATGAACCTGGCGCTGACGCTGCGCACCGGCCACAACACCGTCGGCTTGGCGGCCGCATCGGCCGGCGCGGATGTGGGTATCGACAGCCTGAGCGTGCCCGGCGAGTTGACCGCGGCCACGCGCGGCGCCACCGTGCGCACGACGCTGTACGAAGCCGAGACGGCCTCCACCAACGCCACCGTGCTGACCGCCAGCCGCACGCCCTTCACGGTGCAGTCCGAGTCCAGCGGCCGCAGTCTGGTGCGCCTGGCCAACACCGGCCACCAGGTCAGCTTCACGACGGCCCAGCCGACCAACTCCCTGGTGCTGCGCTATTCCATCCCCGATGCCTCGGGCGGCGGCGGCCAGTCGGCCACGCTGGCGCTCTACGCCAACGGGACCAAGGTGCAGGACCTCAACCTGACCTCGACCTATGCCTGGGTCTACGGTGGCTACCCCTTCCGCGGCGTGCCGTCGGATGGCACGCCGCGCCACTTCTAYGACGAGATCCATGTGCCGCTGGCCAGCTACCCGGCCGGCACCGTGTTCAAGCTGCAGAAGGACAGCGGCAACACCGCGGCGTACTACGACATCGACTTCATCGAGACCGAGGTCGTCCCGGCCGCCTATGCCATGCCGGCCGGTGCCTTCTCCATCACCAGCTATGGCGCGGTGTCCGGTGGCGCGGACGCGACCTCGGCCTTCCAGCAGGCCATCGCCGCGGCGCAGCCCTCGGGCGGCGTCGTGTGGATTCCGGCCGGTAGCTTCAAGCTCAGCTCGCGCATCAACATTTCTGGCGTCACGATGCGCGGCGCCGGGCCCTGGTACTCGACGGTGGAGCTGGGCAACGATGGCCACGGCGGCCTCTACGGCACCGGCAGCAACGTCAAGCTGGCGGACTTCCTGATGCTGGGCAAGGTCACGCTGCGCGACCCCGACGGCCAGGTGATGACGGACGCGCCGCTGGAGGGCAACTTCGGCACTGGCTCGCAGTTCCAGAACCTGTGGTTCGAGCACACCAAGGTCGGCATGTGGATCGACTCGGGCACCAACGGCCTCTATGCCAGCGGCCTGCGCATCCGCAATGTGTTTGCGGACGGCGTCAACATCCACGCCAATGTGCAGAACGTGGTGATGGATCAGAGCGTCGTGCGCAACACCGGTGACGACGCGCTGGCGATGTTCTCGGAAGGTGCGGCGGTGACCAACAGCGCCTTCGTGCGCAACACGGTGCAGTCGCCGGTGCTGGCCAATGGCATCGGCATCTACGGCGGCAATGGCAACCGGGCCGAGTACAACGTCATCACCGATACGGTGGTCGGCTCGTCCGGCATCACGGTCAGCTCGCGCTTCAGCCCGGTGCCCTTCAGCGGCACCACGCGCATCACCGGCAACACGCTGGTGCGAACGGGTGGCTTCGAGCCCAACTGGAACGACCAGTTCGGCGCGCTCTTCCTGTTCGCCGACACGTCGAGCATCACGTCGCCGGTCGTCATCAAGGACCTCATCATCCAGGACAGCACCTACTCGGGCATCTACATCAGTGGGCCCAACCAGCTGCAGAACGCCGTGTTCGACGGCGTGACGATCTCGGGCGCGGGCACCTACGGCATCCACATCAAGTCGGGGGGCAATGCGAGCTTCCAGAACGTGACGGTCAGCGGTGCGGCCCAGGGTGGGTTGAGCAACACGGGCGGCTTTGTGCTGAACCGCGGAACCGGCAACAGCGGGTTCTGAGCTCCAGCCGACTTTGCAGGCATGGCGCCTTCACGGGCGCCATGCCCCAGCTTGCGCCGGCAAGGCACGGCCTTCAGTCCAGCCGCAATTCCTCGACACGCTCACCACCTCCGGCGGCCACCAAGCGGACTCGCAAGACCTTGGGTGCCGTGGCGTCCAATCCCAGCACCTTTTCCTGGTTGTATTGAACTAATGGGCGCTCCTTCACGAAGACAAGGGCAATACGCCGCCGCTCCACGATATCGGTCCAGGTGCTTCCGAAGCTTCCTCTTTCAATGGCCACGAACTCCGCGGTTTCATTTCCGGTTGAATGAGTCTGCTCGGACAGGCCACGCTGAAAAAGCAATAGGGCGGCGTAGAGGAAAACGCCAATGAACAAGAAAATCACCGCGGCGAGCCTGAGCGGCTTGAACCAGGGCGGAAAGAGGTCCAGTCGGTTAAAAAGCGTCCAAAGAACAATCGCAAGAACGCACAAGACCGCGCCCCTGAGCAAACTATGGACTGCTGGAGTGAACAGCACGCCGCCGTGGAGGTCTGCCCATTGGAAAAGTAAGCATGAAAAAGTTGCAAGCCCGATGGCAAGAAATGGCTTGCTTTTTATGACTGCGCGACTTTTCATCACTTGATCTTGATTACCGGGCCGACATTGACACTTCCGCCGCTTCCGTTTGAACTCTTGGGAGGAGTCGTGGGTGGTTTCGTTTGGCACGTGACTGCTGCGCGATGGCCAGCGGAAATAATTGGGGGATCATCCGGATTGTCGCCCAGCCCGCTAATTGCAGCGAACGCCAAATTTCGAGCCAAGACGGCTACGTTGTTTGCATCAGGGTGGCCAGTATTCCCTCAACGATTTCTACGCACGGCATGGTCTGAGCCGTGCGATATGCGGAATCAGCGCAAGCACAAGTAAAAACAGCGAAAAACCCTTTTTCATTGTTACCCCTAAAGCAAGGGCCGCCAATGTATCGAATAATGTTTTGAGGCAGATAGGTGCTGACGAGTCGCCAATAACGGGATATGGAGCTCAAAAAACGGTGCGGGCTCAGCAGGCGTTGGGAGAGCTGTGGGTCGGCTTGATGCGCAGGGCCCAGACCACGCCGGCGATCAACAGCAGCACGCCCGCCAAGGTCGCCGGCGGCGGCATGCGCTGGTTCCACGCGAAGGCATAGGCCAGCGCCGCCAGCGTCTCGAAGACGATGAGTTGGCCCGACAACGAGGTCGGCAGCCGCTGGCTGGCTTCGTTCCAGCACAGCGTGCCCAGCCATGACGAGCACAGGCCGATGGCTGCCATCAGGCCGATGAAGGCCAGAGGCCTGTCACCGAATGGGAAGACATAGCCGGCCGGGATCAGCGTGTCCGGCGCCATCAGGTGCACGAGCGCGAGCAGCAGCACGCCGATGGCGGCCATCGGCAGCGTGACCAGGCCCTGGGCCGTCGCCCAGGCCCGAGGACTGCGGTCGCTGTGCGCGCGCAGCCAGTCGGCATTGCGAATCGGATACCAGGTCCAGCAGGCCACCGCGGCGATGGCCAGCAAGGCGCCTTCGGCATACCGGCGCGGGTCGCCGGCCTCGGCCTGCAGCACGGCCAGCTCGTCGCGGTTCACGCAGGCCAGGCCCGCGGCGATCAGCAGGAGCGAAGGTGCCAGCTTGGCCCATGGCAGATGGCCATCACGCACGCGGTTGCGGTGGTTGGCGCAGATGGCGATGACGACCGGCAACGTGCCGATGATCATGGTCGGCAGCGGTGCGCCGGCCCGTTGGATGGCGGCCGACAGGCAGAGGTAGTACAGGAAGTTGCCGATCAGGCTGAGCTTGGCGGCCTCCCACCAATCGCCCGGCAGCAGTTCGCGCAGCGCGCGCCGGTCCAGGGCCAGGGCCAGCGGCAGGGCGATCAGGCCGAAGGCCAGGTAACGGCCCACCGTCAGCAAGGCGGGCGCATAGCCCGGCAACATCACGGGCGCGACAAACACCAGCCCCCACATCAGCCCGGCAGCGAGGGCGAACAACAAACCAAACAGCATGGCCGGCATCATCACCCATGCCTTCGTCACGGCAGGGCGCTAGGCTCTTTCCCCATGCGTCCCGCCTTCGTCTTCAGCCTCGCCCTCGTCGCCTGCACGGCCCAGGCCGGCCGGCCGCTGCAGGCCGAGGACGCCGCCGTCATGGACCCGCGGGCCTGCGAACTCGAAGGCGCCCATGGCGACTGGCGCCTGGACGGCGCCGGCCAGCGCCAGACCGGCCTGCAGTTCGGCTGCGGCATCGGCTGGGGCACCGAGGTCGCGCTGAACGTCATCCGCCCGCGCGAGCTGGCGCTGAATGGCAAGACGATGCTGGCCAGCACCGCCTGGCCCGACGGCGACGCCCAGCTCACGCTGGCGTGGAGCCTGTCGCACCGTCACGTCGAGACCGTGTGGCGGCGCAGCAGCGCCGGGGTCATCCTCGTCGGCAGCCTGCCGCTGACGCGCGACCTGACCCTGCACGCCAACCTCGGCCACCAACGCGACGAGATGCAGGGCCGGCGCAGCACGACCTGGGCCCTGGCCGTCGAGCATGGCGGCTTTGGCGAGGGCGGGCGCTGGCAACCGATGGCCGAGGTTTTTGGCGACGACCGCGGTCGGCCCTGGGCCAATGCGGCGCTGCGTGTGGCCCTGCTGCCCGATCGTGTCTTTGTCGATGCGTCCTATGGCCGCCAGTTCAGTGGTCCGCGCGCGCGGCTGAAGACAGCCGGCTTCAAGCTCGCGTTCTGAACCAGTCCGCCACGGCCTCGCGCTGCTCGGGCGTGTAGTGCAGGCCCAGCTTGCTGCGCCGCCACAGCACGTCCTCGGCGCTGGTCGCCCATTCGTGTTCCACCAGATAGCGCAGTTCGGACTCGAACAGGCCCGGCGCGATCTCGGCGCCGGTCGAGGCCGCCAGCAGCTCACGGGCCTGCTGGCCGTAGGCGCGGGCGATGCGTCGCACGCCCGCTCGGCTCGGATGCGCGGCCTGCAGCTCGGCGGCAAAGGCCTCGATGTCGACGCCATGCGCGCCGAGGTCGCCACCGGGCAGGGTCGTGCCCGCCGTCCAGGGCTTGCGTGCATCGCCGAGCAACTCACCGAGCTGGGTCGCACCGTCCTCGGCCAGCTTGCGATAGGTCGTCAGCTTGCCGCCCCACACGTTCAGCAGCGGCGCGCCGCCGTCTGCGTCGGCCTCCAGCAGATAGTCGCGCGTGACGGCCGACGCCGAGCCGCCTTCGTCCAGCAGCGGTCGCACGCCGGCATAGGTCCACAGCACATCGGCCGGCTGCACCGGCTGGGCCAGGTAGCGGCTGGCCTGCTCGCAGAGGTAGGCCACTTCATCCTCGGCGATGGTCGCGCGTGAGGGCGGGTCCTCGTGCTCGGGCAGCTCGACGTCGGTCGTGCCGATCAGCGTGAAGCGGTCCTGGTAGGGGATGGAGAAGATGATGCGGCCATCCGCGTTCTGGAAGATGTAGGCGTGGTCGTGCGTGAAGCGCTGATTGACGACGATGTGGCTGCCCTTGACCAGGCGCAGGCCGCGCGCCGGCAGCGGCTGGCCGCTGGCGCCTTGCGTGTGGTCGCGCAGGAAGCGCTCGGCCCAGGGGCCGGCCGCGTTGACGAGGGCCCGCGCACGCAGCTGGCGGCCGTTTTGCAGCGTGACTTGCCAGCCGTCCTTGCCGCGCACCGCCCGGGTCACGGCGCAGCGCGTCAGCACCTCGGCGCCGCGGGCTTGGGCGTCCTGCGCGTTCAGCACGACGAGGCGGGCGTCGTCCACCCAGCCGTCGGAGTAGACAAAGCCGCGTGTGAATTCGGGCTTGAGCGCTGCGCCGTAGACGCTGCCCGCCAGGCGCAGCCCGTGCGAGCCCGGCAGCAGCTCGCGGCGCGCCAGGTGGTCGTAGAGGAAGAGGCCGATGCGGATCATCCAGGCCGGACGCAGATGCGGCGCATGCGGCAAAACAAAGCGCAGTGGCTGGATCAGATGAGGCGCGCTCTTCAGCAGCACTTCGCGTTCCTGCAGGGCCTTGCGCACCAGCGAGAACTCATAGGTCTCCAGGTAGCGCAGGCCGCCATGCACAAGCTTGGTCGAGGCCGACGAGGTGTGCGAGGCCAGATCGTCACGCTCCGCCAGCAGCACGCGCCAGCCGCGCCCGGCCAAGTMGCGGGCCAGGCCCGTGCCGTTGATGCCGCCCCCCACCACCACGACGTCAAAATCGCCCATACGGACACTCTAAATGACAGCCATGTATGCCTTGCTGGCTTTGGACCAGGGAACCTCTAGTTCGCGCGCTCTAGTTTTCGGCCGTGACGGCCGCCTGCTGGCTTCGGCCCAGCGCGAACTGCCCCAGCATTTCCCCCAGCCCGGCTGGGTGGAGCACGACGCCGAGGAGATCTGGACCCACCAGGTCGAATGCGCTCGCGAGGCTGTGGCCAAGGCCGCTGTGAAGGTCGCGGCCATCGGCATCACCAACCAGCGCGAGACCGTCGTGCTGTGGGACCGCAAGACGGGTGTGCCCCTGCACAAGGCCCTGGTCTGGCAGGATCGGCGCACGGCGGCCTTCTGCGAGCAGTTGAAGGGCCAGGGCCTGGAGCCGCGCGTGCGCGAGCTGACCGGCCTGGTGCTGGACCCGTATTTCTCGGCCACCAAGCTGCGCTGGCTGCTCGACAACGTACCCGGCGCACGCGAACGCGCGGTCCGTGGCGAGCTGGCCTTCGGCACCATCGACAGCTGGCTGCTGTGGAAATTGACCGACGGCAAGGTCCACGCCACCGACGCCAGCAATGCCTCGCGCACGCTGATCTACGACATCCACCGCGGCGACTGGAGCGACGAGTTATTGGCGGCCTTCGACATCCCGCGCAGCCTGCTGCCCGAGGTGAGGCCCTCGGCCGGCGTGTTCGGCCAGGCCGTCGAGTTCGGTGTCCCCATCGCCGGCATTGCGGGCGATCAGCAGGCGGCCCTGTTTGGCCAGGCGGCGCTGCAGCCCGGCCAGGCCAAGAACACCTATGGCACCGGCTGCTTCCTGCTGATGCACACCGGCACCCAGGCGCGCACGTCCACGCAAGGCCTCATCACGACGCGCGCCGCCCAGGTGGACGCCGCCGCGCAGTACGCGCTCGAAGGCAGCGTCTTTGTCGGCGGCGCCGTCGTGCAGTGGTTGCGCGACGGCTTGAAGGCCATCGGCGGCAGCGGCGAGGTGCAGGCGCTGGCCAGCAGCGTGGCGGATGCCGGTGGCGTCATGTTCGTGCCCGCCTTTGCGGGACTGGGCGCACCCTACTGGCGGCCGGATGCGCGTGGTGCGCTGCTGGGCCTGACTCGCGGCACGACGCAGGCGCATATCGCTCGCGCGGCGCTGGAGAGCATTGCCTTCCAGAGCGCGGCGGTGCTGACGGCGATGAATGCCGACGTGGATGCCGCGGATCGGCTGACTGAGTTGCGCGTCGACGGCGGCGCGAGTGCCAACGACTTGTTGATGCAGTTCCAGGCTGATTTGCTCGGCATTCCGGTACTGCGCCCCAAGGTCATCGAGACGACGGCACTCGGTGCGGCGCTGTTGGCCGGGCTGGGGACGGGTGTCTACGAGTCCACGGAACAGATCGGCGCCATCTGGCAACTGGACCGCGCCTTTGAGCCGCGCATGTCGCGTGATGAGGCGGGTGCAAGGCTGGCGGAGTGGGACAGGGCGGTGAGGCAGGTGTTGGCAGGATGATTCTTGCCTGGTCGATTTGCTGCGAACCACAACCGAATACGACGTTATGAGAAAGACATTCGGCCTCGATCAAGTCGCGTTCTGCGCTTCGGGCTCGAACATTGAGTACCGGGGCTCAGAAAGTGGCGGATTCACCGTGCTTTTGCACGGTGACGTAGGCTTTGTCAGGAAAACAGTGCGACTCAAGATTGAGTTCACCGGCGTCGCATCCATTCGGATCGGTGATCCGAATGACGGCCGCGCTGCTCAGAGCCAGCCGGTCTGCCTGATCCATCCGAGCCGCTGGAGAGAAGAGGCTCTCGATGACTACGTTCAGCAGTTTGGAACCAAACTGCTTCCCGCCGTCTCCGATATCCGGCATTTCCTAGTTCGAGGGCACGATGTGACGGTGAGCGTGCTGGCCCGCCGTGTGCTCATCACTGAGGCTCAATGACGCTCAAGCATCCACCGCCGTCGCCTGCCCCACCTCCTCCCAAGCCTTCAGATCCTTCAGCAACTGCTCGCTGTGCGCCCGCACCGCGTCAATCGCATCCGCACCCAGCTGCAATCGCAGCGGCGTGACCTCGGCCTTCAGCGCCGCATCGATGGCTGCTGCCGCCTTGTCCGGGTCTCCCGCCTGCGTCCCATCCATGCCCTTGGCAAAGCTGCGCGTGCCGCCAACGATCTCGTCGTAGGCCGCGAGCACCGGCATCTGGCGCAGCACGTCGGCGCCGGCAAAGCCGGTGCGGAAGGCGCCGGGCTCGACGATGAGGACCTTGATGCCGAAGGGCGCGACTTCCTGGGCCAGAGCTTCGGACAGGCCTTCCAGCGCGAACTTGGAGGCCGAGTAGGCGCCGAAGCCGCCGAAGGACATCTGGCCGCCCATGCTGGACAGGTTGACGATGGCGCCGCTGCGCTGTTCGCGCATGGCCGGCAGCACGGCGCGGGTCACGGCGACGGCGCCGAAGAAGTTGGTTTCCATCTGCGCACGCAGCTCGGCGTCGGGCGTCTCCTCGAAGGCGCCGACGATGCCGTAACCGGCGTTGTTGATCAGCACGTCGATGCGGCCGAAATGGGCCAGGGCGGCGGCCGTGGCGCGCTCGGCGTCGCCGGCGGCGGTCACGTCCAGCGGCAGCACGAGGACGCGGTCCGGCGCGCTGTCGGCCAGGGCGGCGAGGCGGGCCGGCTGGCGGGCCGTGGCGACGACGTTGTAGCCCTGGGCCAATGCGTATTTGGCGAAGGACAGGCCGAAGCCGGACGAGGCGCCGGTGATGAACCAGGTGGGGCGGGTGTTGGTGGCTGCGGTCATGGYGGGCTCCGTGGGGTGGTGGGTTGCGACGGAGTCCAGTGTCTTGAAACGATGTGATCGGATAAAGGCGTTCGAATCGCATGGGTCATGCGATATGGTTCATGAATGAACCGCGAACTGCTGGCCCATCTGCCCATCGTCGTTGCCGTGGCCGAGAAGCGCGGCTTTGCGGCGGCCGCCCAGGCGCTGGGCCTGAGCGCCTCAGCCGTCAGCCACGCGGTGCGGGTGGTGGAGGACAGCCTGGGTGAGCCGCTGTTCGCGCGCACGACGCGCAGCGTCTCTCTGACCGAAGCGGGCCAGC
This sequence comes from Roseateles sp. P1_C1_2, assembly GCF_056406535.1. Lineage (NCBI taxonomy): Bacteria > Pseudomonadati > Pseudomonadota > Betaproteobacteria > Burkholderiales > Sphaerotilaceae > Roseateles > Roseateles sp. P1_C1_2. The sequence goes on along the minus strand of NZ_JBFUAB010000015.1, from coordinate 70,264 downwards.
GCTTTCTTGCCAGCGTCGGGCCGGCGCTGGAGGACATCGGCGCCGCCGTTGAAGGGTTGAGCGCGGCGCGCGGCGAAGTGGGCGGCGTGCTGAAGCTCAATTCCTCGCGTGTGGCCTCACAGATGGTGCTGCCGGCCCTGCTGGCGCGGCTGGCTGTTGAGCACCCGCGGCTGACCGTGGAGGTGCATGACAACGACGCCCTCGTCGACATCGTCGCCCTGGGCTTTGACGCCGGCATCCGCCTGGGCGAGCAGGTGCAGCAGGACATGGTCAGCGTGCGCCTGACGCCGCCGTTCAAGGCCATCCTCGTGGCCTCGCCGGACTACCTCGCTCGCCGCGGCGCGCCGGCCCGTGTGGCCGAGCTGGCGGCGCACAACTGCATCGGTTTCCGGCTGCTGGCCGCCGGCAGCCTCTACGACTGGGAGCTGCGCGAGGCCGGCGACACGGTGGCCGTGCGCACGACGGGCAGTGCCGTCGTCACCGATGCCAGCTTCGCGCGCGACCTGGCCCTGGCCGGTGTCGGCATCGCCTACATCTTCGAGCCGCTGGTGCGCGAGGAATTGCGCGGCGGCCGGTTGGTGCAGCTGCTGCCCGAGTCGGCCTTCGAGGAGCCCGGCCTCTTCCTCTATTTCCCGCGGCGCGCGGCGCTGGCGCCCAAGCTGCGCGCCTTCATCGATGCTGCCCGCTCAGGCGGCGGTTGATTCGCTCGCTTCGCCGCTTTCCTGGGCCAGGAAGACGATCAGCACGATCCAGCCGATGAGGGGGATGAGGCCGATCAGCTGCCACCAGCCGCTGCGGCCGGTGTCGTGCAGGCGGCGCGAGGCGGCGGCCAGTTGGGGCAGCAGGGTGCCGAGCACGAAGATGATGGCCAGCCAGTGGCTGACGATGCTCAGCACCACGTTGCCGAGGAAGACGAACAGCACGAACCACCAGTACTCCGAGCGGCTGGCGCGGCCCGAGAAGTCGACGTATTTGTTGAAGCAGACTTTGATCGAATCCTGGAAGGTCATGACGGCCTCTCCCCGAGGTGGTGTTGAGTCGCCGGCATGCTAGGGCACCGGCTGGCCTTCCCCCACCCTCAGAAACCCAGGCTCTCGCCCAGGCCGGCCAGCGTCGCGAGGCCCAGCAGCGCAAAGATGACGGCGGCCACGGTGTGCACCAGCTTGACCGGCAGCTTCTGCGCCAGCTTGCCGCCGACCAGCACGGCGGGCACGTTCGCGACCATCATGCCCGCCGTCGTGCCGGCCACCACGCCGATGAAGTCGGCCGGAAAGCGCGCCGCCAGCGCCACGGTGGCGATCTGCGTCTTGTCGCCCATCTCGGCGAGAAAGAAGGCGATGACGGTCGTCACGAAGACACCGTGGCCGGGCTTGGGGGCGTCGTCTTCGTCGAGCTTGTCGGGGATCAGCATCCAGCCCGCCATGGCGAGGAAGGACAGGCCGAGGATCCAGCGCAATGCCAACGGGCTGATGAGGCCGGTCAGCCAGCTGCCCAGCGCACCGGCGGCGGCGTGGTTGAAGACGGTCGCGACAAAGATGCCCAGCACGATGGGCCACGGCCGGCGGAAGCGCGCCGCGAGCATGAAGGCGAGGAGCTGGGTCTTGTCGCCGATCTCGGCGAGGGCCACCAGGCCGGTGGCGATGAGGAAGGCTTGCATCGGGAGGGATTTTCTCCGGCGCTCCTGACATGCGCTGACAGCCAACCCGGCGCAGCATGCGGGCATTGCACTTCAGGAGACCTTCATGAACTTCGCCTACACCCTCGTCTACGTGCCGGACGTCGCCGCCTCCCTGGCCTTCTTCGACAAGGCCTTCGGCCTGAAAAAGCGCTTTCTGCATGAGAGCGGCGCCTACGGCGAGGTGGAGACCGGCGCGGCCGGCGCCAAGCTGGCCTTTGTCGACCATGCGACCGCCCGCGACAGCGTGCAGCATGACTATGTGGCTGCCGACGCCAGCCCACAGCCGCTGGGCATGGAGATCGGCTTCACGGTGACCGATGTGCAGGCCGCCTACGACAAGGCGGTGGCTGCCGGCGCGCGCGCCCTGGCCGCGCCTGTCACCAAGCCCTGGGGCCAGACGGTGGCCTATGTGCGCTGCCCGGACGGCACGCTGGTCGAACTCTGCACGGCCATGGGTTGATTCTTCCCCTTGACGGGGCGGCTGCGCCCCGGCGCGGCGCGCGCCGTGAAGAGCTGGTCCTGGGCCAGTGAGGCCAGCGGGGCACTGATGGCGCCCAGCGTGGCCAGTTCGGCTGCGTGGGTGGCACGCGCCTGGAAGGAGGCAATAAAGATGGCCATGATGAGGTTCGACGTCGTTGTCGGTGACACGTGTCTTCTGCAAGGGGCATGCCCGGTCCCGCACAATGACCGGTTATGCGCCGCGCCGACCGCCTTTTCCAGATCGTCCAGCTCATCCGCGGCCGCCGTCTCACGACGGCCGACTACCTCGCGAGTCGCCTCGAGGTGTCGATGCGCACCGTCTACCGCGACATCGCGGCCCTGGGCCAGCAGGGCGTGCCCATCGAGGGCGAGGCCGGTGTCGGCTACCGCATGCGGGCGGGTTTTGACCTGCCGCCGCTGATGTTCAGCAAGCAGGAAGCCCAGGCCCTGGTCGCGACGGTGCGCATGGCCGAGTCACGCCTGGATGCGGCGTTAGCTCGCCAGGCCGAGAACGCGCTCTCCAAGATCCTTGCCGTGCTGCCGCTGGATGCCCGCGCCGCTGCCGAGAGCCTGGCGCTCTACGCGCCACTGCCTGCGCTGGACCCGCAGACCAGCGCTCATCTGACGGCCATGCGCGAAGCCACCGAGTCAAGGCGCAAGCTCAAGGTCGGTTACCTCGACCTGGGTGGCGTCAAAAGCGAGCGCATCGTGCGGCCGCTGGCCTGTTTGTTCTGGGGCCCGGTGTGGACGCTGTCCGCCTGGTGCGAACTGCGCAACGACTTCCGCAGCTTCCGCGTCGACCGTGTCGAGACGCTGGAGGCGCTCGACACCTTCCGCGACGAGCCCGGCAAGACGCTGGCCGACATGAACCGCAAGCGCGAGGCGCAGGAGAGCGGTGGGGCGTGAGGGCCGGTCAGCCGGTCAACTGCGCAAGGCCGACAGGAACTCGTCGCTGTCGAAGCCTTCCTTCATGTGGTGCTCGCCGCGCGGACCGCGCACGACGAGGTAGGGCGTGCCTTCACCCTTCAAGGCGTGGAATTCGTCGACGCAGCGGCTGTCCAAGCTCATATTGCACTCGGTGAACGCGAAGCCGTAGCCGTTGAGCCAGGACCTGGCCTGTGTGCAATAGCCGCATTCAGTCGTCGAGTACATGACGACTTGTTCGGCACGCACCGACGCGGCCAGACGGCGCACGGCGGTCTCGTCCATGCCGGATTCGGCGTTCGATGAGCCCCACGATTTGTCCAGGTGGGCCTGATGGCCGGCATAGATGCCGACGACGATGGCCAGCACCGTAAGGATGACGCGCCAGGGCAGGCCTTGGCGGTCCTGGCTTGGGCGGCCGGCGCCGCGCAGGGCTGGCGTGGCGCTCGGCATGGCTGCGGCATTGGCCTTGGCGTACGCGACGCCGCAGGCCGGGCATTGCCAGGCGGGTACGGCGGCATCCGCAGGCCGCACATGCTGGCACTTGGGGCAAATGGTGTTTGCCATGTTGTTGTCCTCCCTCTGAGATCCGAACGGGGCGCATTCTGTGTCAGCGCTCCAGCCCACCCCTTCTTCAATCTTTCACCGTCGCCCCCTTGTCGGCCAGCAACTGACGCAGAACAGAGCGATGGCAGCGCGCCTCATCCTCGCAATAGCAACCGACCGAGAAGTTCGTCTGCGCCGACAGCGTGGCCAGCAGGCTCAGCGCATGCTGGGCCTCGGGCTCGGCCATCTCGGCGCGGTACTTCTTCGTGAAGGCGGTCCAGTCGGCCGCGCTCTCCACGGCCTGGCCCAGTTTCATCGTCTCGACGCTGGGCGCGAGATTGGGAAACCAGACGTCGTAGAAGTCGCGCGAGGCGAACTCGGCCTTGGGCACGCCGCGCGGCGGGCGGCGCACGGTGCCGATGCGCGTGCCCTCGCCTTCAGCGCGCGGGCTGCCGAGCCTGACGATGCGGATGGGCATGGCAATCTCCTCAGTCGGGGTTTTGCGGGCCGAGCGCCGGGCCGCTCCCTAGCCGGCCCGCCTTGGGCGATGTGCTCGCCGGTCGATCCGGCGAGCGTCGCCGTCCCCGCGGGGGCTGAGGCCGGACACGGCAAGTCCTGTGGACTTGCCGTGCCTGCCGAAGAGCAGCCGCTCTGTCGGCTGCGCGGCCTGCAAGGCCGGCCAAGGTACGCCTTGGACGAGGGGCCTCATTTTCTGCCCAGAACGCGGATGACCTCGTCTTCGGCGACCGGCTTGGTGATGAAGCCGTTCATGCCGGCGGCCAGGGCCTTCTCGCGCTCCTGGTCCAGCACGGCGGCCGTGAAGGCGTGGATGGGCAGGTGGGCCGTGGCGGGGTCGGCGCGCAGCAGTTCGGTCGCCTTCAGGCCGTCGACCTTGGGCATGTGCAGGTCCATCAGCACGCCGTCCAGGCGCTCGGCCTGCTCGCGCGCGATGCGCACCGCCTCTTCGCCGTCCTCGGCCTCGACGACCTCGGCACCCAGGCGCTGCAGCAGGGCCGCGATGATGAGGCGGTTGAYCGGGTTGTCCTCGGCGACGAGCAGGCGCTGGCCGGCCAGCGGGTAGCGTGGCGGCAGCGGGATGCGCTTGCGGGCCGCCGTGTCGTCGATGGTCAGGGCCGTGGGCAGCGCCAGCTCGGCCCAGAAGTTGGAGCCGGTGGCGCCGTCGCTCTGCACGCCGACGCGGCCTTCCATGCGCGTGGCCAGCTCGCGGCAGATGGACAGGCCCAGGCCGGTGCCGCCAAAGCGCCGCGTCGTCGAATCGTCGGCCTGGGCGAAGGGGCGGAAGAGGCGGCCCTGCAGGTCGGCCGGCACGCCGATGCCGCTGTCCGCGACGACGATGCGCACGCGGTCCTGCCCGGCGGCCGACAGCTTCAGGCGGATGTGGCCGCGTTCGGTGAACTTCAGCGCGTTGACGAGGAAGTTGGCCATGATCTGGCGCACCCGCAGCGGGTCGCCCATGACCAGGCGGGGCAGGCCGGGCGCGAGCTCGATCTGCATGTCCAGGCCGCGCTCCCGGCCCAGGGATGCGCAGCCCTCGAAGCTGGCCTGGGCCAGGGCGTGCAGGTCGAACTCGATCTTCTCCAGCTCGAGATGACCCGCCTCGATCTTGGACAGGTCCAGCACGTTGGAGACGATCTCGTTGAGTGCCTCGGCGGCGCCGACGAGGTGGGCCAGGTATTTGTCGCGGTGGGCGTCGTCGGGCGTGCCCTGCTGCAGCAGGCGCGCCAGGCCCAGCACGCCGTTCAGCGGCGTGCGGATCTCGTGGCTCATCGTCGCGAGGAAGGCGCTCTTGGCATGGCTGGCGGCTTCGGCCTGCTGCTTGGCGGCGCGCAGCTCACCCTCCTGCTGGCGGCGGGTCGTCACGTCCTCGGCCACCCACAGGGTCGCCTGCCCGGCGCGGTTGTCGGCGCGCCCGGCCAGCGTCGCCGGCAGGCCGCGGGCGTTGAACTGCACGGTGATGCGGCGGCCATCGGGGCGCAGGCAGTCGCGCTCGAAGGCCAGCGCCGAGCTGGCGATCTCGTGGGCCGCGGGCAGGCTGGGCGTCCCGGCCGCCAGCTGCGGCTGCGCGCCGCCGAAGATTTCCTGCCAGTGGCGATTGACGCGCGCGAAGCTTTCGCCGCGGGTCAGCGCGATGCCGACGCTGGCATGGTCGAGGATGGCGTCGGCCTCGATGCGGGCGCGCTCGCGCTCGGTGATGTCGCGGGCGATCAGCATGGTCGCCGGCTCGCCCTCCCAGTCCAGCGTCGCGGCCGACACGAGCACGTCGCGCCATTCGCCGTGCACGAGCAGGGCCGAGCGGAAGTCCCGCACCATGCCCGAGGCGGCCAGCTCGGCGGCGAGGCGCTTGGGTTCGCTGCTGTCGGGCCACAGGCCGAGCTCGCGGCCCGAGTGGCCCATCAGCTGGTCGCGGCTGAGGCCCACCAGCGCGCAGAAGCCCGAGTTGGCGAAGCGGATGCGGCCGTCCTCCATATGGGCCACGCAGATGGCGTCGGGGCTGGCGCGCAGCACGCGATCCAGCATATTGGCCGTGCGCTGGTGCTGCTGCAGCGCCAGGCGCTCGCCGGTGATGTTGTGGCTGACGCCGCGCCAGCCGATGTGCTCGCCGTCGGCGTCGAAGACCGGTTCGCCCGAGGTCAGCGCCCACAGGATGCGGCCGTCGGGCGTGCGAAAGGCGTTGATGCGGTCGCGGTAGGCGCGCTTGGCGCGAATGTCCTCGAGCAGGCCGGGGTAGTCGGCGTCGCGCACCAGCACGACGCCGCCGGGTTCGCCCATGCGCAGGAAGGCCTCGCGCTGGTGGCCTGACAGCGTTTCGAACTCGTCGGAGAGCATGGTCACGCGGAAATTGGCATCGGCTTCCCAGGCCCAGTTGTGCGCGGCCTGCACGAGGCGGGCCAGGCGGGCCTCCTCGCTGATGGCGCGCGCCAGCGCGGCGCCGAGGATGCGGTTGAGCAGCAGGGCCGAGGCCAGGCCGCTGATGGCAATGAGGAAGTGCGCAACGAGGCGGTCCACCAGCTGCGGCTGCCTGGGTGAGCTCATGCCCATCAGCAGGCCCTGGGCTTCCATCGTGGCGAGCACGCCGATGGCGGCGAGGTAGAGCACGGCCAGCACCGCCGCGGCCGCATTGCCGGCCACGCCACCGCCCAGCGCGATGACGAGGGCGCCGGCGGCCAGGATGACGGTGTGCACGCCCAGGCCGATATGGGCCGCGTGGGCCACCAGCGCGAGCAGCGTGCCGCCGAGGACGATGGTTGTTGCCAGCTTGGCGCGGCCGGCGCGGCACAGCAGCCAGCCGATGGCGCTGACGCTCAGCAGGGCGAGGCCGACGACGAGGCGCTGGCTGCCCCACAGCGCCCGCAGGCCGAGGGCGGTCTCGCTGATGCCGATCAGCGCAGCCACGCCGCCGACGACGCCGACGATCCAGATCAGCGTGCGCGCCGCCATCTGCTGCAGCGCGGTGCGGGTGTCGTGGGAGTCAGTCGGCACTGAAACCATTGCGTGCGTGCGTGCCGTCGCAGAAAGGCTTGGTCTGGCTGCCGCCGCAGCGGCACAGCCGCGCCTGCGTCACGCGGCAGACCATGCGGCCGGTGCCGGCCAGCACCTCGAGGTTGCCGCGCAGCTGCAGCGGGCCGTTGGGCTCGGGCTCGATGGTGATGGCGCCGTCGCGCACGGCCGGCATGTCGGTGGACAGGCCCAGCATGCCGGTCTCCGGCTCGCCGGTGGCGGCGAAGTGGATGTCGTGATGGCTGCCGTCGCAGAAGGGCTTGTTCTTGCTCGCGCCGCAGCGGCACAGCGTGGCGCGCGTGCCGATGGACTGGCCGCGCAGCGACAGCGCGCCGCGGATGGCATAGGGCCCGGACTCGCGCACCGACAGCAGGTTGACCGGCGGCGCGGCCTCGTCGCTCTCGCCGTCCTTGCGGCGGTACTGGATGGCGCCCGACGGGCAGGCATGGGCGATGTCGACGAGGCGCTCGACCGGCATCGCGTCGGGGTGCAGCCAGGGCCCCTGCACATTGGCGAGAAAGACCTTGGGCGCGCCGGTCACGCAGAAGCGCGCGTGGATGCAGCGCCCGGCCTCGAAGCGCAGCTCCAGCTTCTCGCCCTGCACGACCTCGATGCCGTCGACGACCTCGGTGGGCGGCGCCGGTGGCGTCGGTGGCGGCGGTGCGGCCACGGCTTGCGCGGTCGGCGCTGGTGCCGGGGCGTTCAAGTCCATGCCGCGCTCGGCGCGCTCGCGCAGGGTTTGCAACTGTCGCGCGGCGCGGCCGGTGCGCTCGGCGCCGAGCTCGGCGTGCAGGGCGGCGCCGGCGTCGGCCAACTGGGCCAGGCGCTCGATGAAGAAACGCCGCGCCGAGGGCCCCGGCGGCAGTGCGGCGGCGTCGCGCAGGGCCGTGAAGCTGGCGCCGGCATGGCAGCCCGGGTTGCTGGGGCCGGCAGGCAGGCGGGCGGCATGCTCGGCCAGCGGCGTGAAGGCACGCATCAGGCCCAGGCCGAGGTCGATGCACAGGCTCTTCTCGGCCGAGGGGCCGGGCAGCAGATAGGCCTGGGCCAGCAGGCGCAGCATCAGGCCGTAGCTGGCGTTGGCGATGTCCACCGTGGTGGCGGCGGCCGGGTTCTCCAGCCACACCCGGCCCTCGGGCCGCGGCGGGCGGCGCAGCACCGGGTTGGTGGCGGCCGGCCAGGCGGGTTCGAAGCCCGGGTTGGCCTTGCGCAGTGCGGCCAACTCCTCGCGGATGGCGGCGAAGCGGTGGTAGTGGGAGGTGTCGCTGTCGCTGGGCGCGCCCTCGCCCTGGCGCACGATGGCGTCAAACGCCGCCAGCGCCGTCTTGCTGCACAGCACATGGCGGGCGCCGCCGAGGTTGAGCTCGTTGGGGCCGAGCTGCAGCCAGCGGTCGCCGCAGAAGGCCTTGCCCTCGCCGTGCAGGGCGACGAAAGCCGCCAGGTCCTGGCTGAGCTGCAGGTAGAAGTGGCCTACGGTCTCGTAGTCGCAGGCCATGGGCGTGACGCGCGGCACTGTCGAGCCGCGGACGAACAGGCGCTCGGCGGCAAAGCCCTCGCCGTCTTCCTCGGCACTGCCCTCGGGGCGCTCCAGAAAGATGAAATGCTGCAACGTCGCGTCGTTGAAGGGCGCCAGCTTGACGACGACGCGGGCCGGCAGATTGCCCGGGTCCAGCGGGAAGTTGCCGCGGCCGATGCGCGGCGCACCGCCCAGGGCCGCCGTGATGTTCCAGACCGCGACGAGATGGCCCATCTCCTCGACGGCGACGGCGGTGATCTCGCGCCGCCAGCGCTCGACCGCCTCGGCTTCGGCGGCGCCCAGCCCCTCGGCCTCGCCCTGCTTGAGGCTGAAGGCCGCATAGAGATAGGTGCACATCAGGTTGTGCTCCAACTCGGCGGCCTCGTAGAGGCAATGCAGCAGTTGCTCGCGACTCGGCGCCGCGGCCTGGGTGGGAGTCGTCATGAAAAGCGCGTCCTAAGAGCTGGCTCGGGCTGGCCGCGCGCGACATTAGCACGCGGCGTGCGGGCCGAGCGCCGGGCCGCTCCCTAGCCGGCCCGCGTCGGCGATGTGCTTGCGGCTCGATGCCGCAAGCATCGTCGTCCCCTCGGGGGACCGACCAGGCCTGCCCGCGTTCAGCGTGGCATGGCTGGGCGAGGGGCTGTTTGAAGCCAGGCCAGCGGGTCGAAGCGCGCGGCCGGTGCTTCCACCCAGCGGTGGAAGGGCACGGCCAGGCTGTTGGCCAGCAGCCAGGTGGCCGCCAACAGCAGCAGGCCCATGGCCGGCGTTGCATCGCTGAGATGGGCCATCAGCGCGTTGGTCAGCAGCAGCACCGGGAAGTGCAGCAGGAACAGGGCATAGGACTGTGTCGAGCCGCGCGCCAGCGCGGCGGTGCAGGCGGCGGGCAGCAGTGACCGGCCTGCGGCGTGGCGCGCCTCGGCCCAGGCCAGCCACAGCGCCGTCAGCAGGGCCAGCGCCAGGCGGTCGCGCCAGTCCAGCATCAGCGCGGCGGCCATGGCCACGGCCAGCAGCATCAGGCCGGCGCGGCGGTGGCGCCACAGGCCCAGCCAGTGCACCAGCGCGCCCAGGCCATAGGCCGCGAAGAAATACGGCGCCCAGGCGTCCAGCACGGGTTGGCGGTTGAAGACAAAGGCCGAGGCCAGCGCGACGCCGGCGACCAGCAGCGGGCCGACGACGAGGCGGCTCGGGTGCCGCCAGCCGCGCCGCGCCAGCCACAGCAGGCCGACGAGCAGCGCGAACAGCTGCAGGTCGATGGCCACATACCAGGCGCCCACCGTCAGGGCCTCGTAGCCGAGCACGTCATGCAGCAGCAGCGCGTGGGCGAAGAGCTGGCCCAGGCTGATGTCGGTCGGCACCAGTTCGGGCCAGGACGAGGCGATCAGGCCGCAGGCGCCCAGCGTCAGCGCCAGCGCCGCGAGAAAGGGCAGCACCAGGCGCAGATAGCGCCGCCACAGCAGTTCGGGCACGGCGGCCTGCAGGGCCTTGCCCTGCGGCGACAGGCCGCGCGCGCTGAGGTAGCCGCCGACGACGAGGAAGATCTGCACCGCCATGCGGCCGTACTGGTGCATGGCGCCGGCCAGCCACGGCAAAGCCTCGTGAGCGGCACGGGCGATGGGACCGTAGCTGACGAGGTGATGCAGCACGATGACCTGAGCGGCGAGGGCCTTCAGGACGTCGATATGCGGCAGGCGGCGGGAAGTCGTGGACATGGAGCGCAAAAAGAACGGGCCTGCGCGGTGGCAGGCCCGTTGTTTCGGACATGTGAAATTGTACCGGGAGCTTCCTGGGGAAATCCCGGTGGCGTTTCAGGTCGTCACGAGTCGGCCCTTGTTATTTGCAACTGCACGTCAGCCGAAGACACGGCGCAGCCAGGCGCGCAGCCGTCGCAGGCGGCCCGATGGCGGGGCGGCGGGTGCCGCTGCCGCCGCGGCGGGCGGGTGCCGCTCGACCAGCGCCGCCTGGAAGCGGGCGAAGAAATCCTCGGCCAGTTTCTGGGACGCGGCGTCGACAAGACGCGAGCCGATCTGGGCGAGCTTGCCGCCCACGCTGGCCGTCACGTCATAGCTCAGCAGCGTCTCTTGCGGTGCGAGGGCCTGCAACTGCACGAGAGCCTGCCCCTTGCCGTGGCCGGCCACGCCGCCCGAGCCCTCGAAGCTGAGGCGGTAGCTCTGCGGCGGGGCCAGCTCGGACATCTGCAGCTTGCCCTTGAACCTGGCCTTGAGCGGCCCGACGGACACGGCCACAGCCAAGTCGAAGGCGTTGTCGCCCATTGGCGTGAGGGCTTCGCAACCGGGCAGGGCCGCCTGCAGCAGGGTGGTGTCGTTCAGCGCGGCCCAGGCCTGGGCCTGGGAGACGGGCAGGTGCTGCTGGCCGGCGAGGTTCATGCGCCGATTCTGGCGCCCGGAGCGCAAAAAGACACGGCCCGCCGAGGGGTGTCGGCGGGCCGTGCGTGGGAGGCCGGGGGGGGGCGGCTGCTTACTTGCCGGTGACGGTCAGCTGGTTGTCAACCGACTTCACGCCGTCCACCGCCTTGGCAATGCTCTCGGCGCGGTCCTTCTCGGCCTGCGTGGAGACCTTGCCGGTCAGTTCGACCCAGCCGTTGGCATCGGTCTCGACGTGCACCTTGGCGAGCGACGAGATCTTGCTGGTGGCGAGCTGGGCCTTGATCTTGGTGGTCACGACCGAGTCCTTGACCCAGGTCTTGGCCGTGCCGGCGGGCTTGTCGTCCGCAAAGCTGGCCAGCGGCACCACGAGGGCGCCAACGACAACGAGGGAAGCGAGTTTGGAAATCTTCATGGCTGGGGTTCCTTTCATCGGAAGCGGCAACACCCGATGCGCACCGCTGAAACCGAAATCTAAGCACCGGGCCGGTCACGGCGGGGCAGACGGCGCGCTGCCTTCCTGTAGGACGGTGGCTAGCGCAGCAAGGCATCCAGCAGCTGGTTGATGCTGTCGAGGTTGTGGATCGGCAGATGCCGGCTGACCTGTGGCAACAGCGCTCGCACGCCGGCCGCACGCGGCTCGAAGCCATCGAAGCGCAGCAGCGGGTTCAGCCAGATCAGCTCGCGGCAGCACAGGCGCAGCCGCTCGGCCTCGGTACTCAGCCGGGAGCCGTCCTGCGCGTCGCGCTCCAGCCCGTCCGTGACGAGCAGCACCGTGGCCGCACCACCGGCCAGCACGCGCCGCGCCCAGTCGCGATTGAAGGCATGCAGGCTCTGGCTGATGTGCGTGCCGCCGGCCCAGTCCGGCACGGCGGCGGACACGGCGGCCAGCGCGGCATCGGGGTCGCGGGCCTGGAGCTGGCGGGTGATGCGCGTCAGCCGGGTGCCGAAGACAAAGGCCTCGACGACGGGGCGCTGATGCAGGCCGGGGCCGGGGTTGAGCAGGCCCTGGGCCAGGTGCAGCAGCACGCGCGAGTAGCGCCCCATCGAGCCCGAGATGTCGGCCAGCAGCACCAGGGGCGTCGAGCGGCGGCGGGCCTGTTCACGCGATGGCAGCGCGATGTCGCGACGCGCTTCGGCACGCAGCGTCACGCGCCAGGCGACGCGGCCCTGTCGCGAGGCGGTGTGGCGCCGCGTCAGCTGCTGCGCGAGGCGCGGCTGCAGCGCGGCGAGGGCCCGGCGCGCGGCGTCCCATTCGGTGGCCGTCATGGTGTCGAAATCGCGCCGCTGCAGCAGCTCGCGGTTGCCGGCGTCCAGGCGCGCCTCGATGTCGACCTGCTCGGTGCGCGGCGCCGTGGTGAGCGGGGCAGGGAACAGCGCGTCGGCCAGGCGCCGGTTCTCCGGCGGCGGTGGCGTGGACATGCGGCCCTCGGCCTGCGGCAGCAGCAGGCTCATGATGCGGCCGAGCAGGTCGGGGTCACGCCAGAAGACATGAAAAGCCTGGTCGAACAGCGGGCGGTGCTCGGGCCGGTCGACGAGACAGGTGGCCAGCGTGGCCTTGAAGTCGGCGCGCGAGGCCAGGCCGCCGGCCTCGAGGGCCTGGGCTGCCAGCAGCAGCCGGTCCGTGCCGACGGGCAGGCCGGCGGTGCGCAGCACACGGCCGAAGTGCAGCAGGTTCTCCGCCAGGTGGTCCACGGCTCAGGCCTGTGCGGTGGCTCGCATTTCCGCCAACAACCGCGCCGCCTCGCTGCCCTGCACGCGGGCGATGTCGTCCTGGTATTTGAGCAGCACGCCCAGCGTCGACTGCACGGTGGCAGGGTCGAGGCTGACGGCATTCAACTCGATGAGGGCGCGCGACCAGTCCAGCGTCTCGGCCAGGCCGGGCAGCTTGTAGAGGTCGAGCTGGCGCAGACCCTGCACGAAGGCGACGACCTGCGCCGCGAGCCGCCGCTCGATCTGCGGCAGGCGCGCGTTGACGATGGCCAGCTCGCGCGCGGCGTCGGGGAAGTCCACCCAGTGGTAGAGGCAGCGGCGTTTGACGGCGTCGTGGATCTCGCGGCTGCGGTTGCTCGTGAGGATGACCAGCGGCGGCGTGGCGGCGCTGATCGTGCCGAGCTCGGGGATGGTGATCTGGAAGTCGGCCAGGAACTCCAGCAGGAAGGCCTCGAAGGGCGCGTCGGCGCGGTCCAGCTCGTCGATGAGGAGGACCGGGGCGGGCTGGGTCGTCAAGGCCTGCAGCAACGGGCGTTCGATGAGAAAGCGCCGGGAGAACAGTTCGTCGGCCGTGCGCTCGCGCTCGTGCGCCTGCGCGAGGCGGATCTCCAGCATCTGCCGCGCATAGTTCCATTCGTAGGCCGCGGCGGCCAGGTCCAGGCCCTCGTAGCACTGCAGGCGGATCAGCGGCCGCTTCAGGGCCGCCGCCAGCGCGGCCGCGATGGCCGTCTTGCCGGTGCCTGGGGCGCCTTCCAGCAGCAGGGGGCGCGACAGTCGCAGCGCCAGGAAGGCGGCCGTGGCCAATTCGCGCGAGGGCAGATAGGCCTGGGCTTGCAGGGCCTCGGCGATGGCATCGATGCTGGCCGTTGGCTGATTCATGTCGGCAGCGCCCTGGTGAATCGCGGTGCCGGGAGTATCGGCGTGTCCCGCCCCAAGTGCAGGATCTCGGGGCCCACGCGCCCCAGCGGCTATTTGGGCTTCAGCATGCTGTCGGTCCACTCGCGGGACATCTGCGTGAAGGATTCTTCGGTCGTCAGCTCGCGGCCACAGGCATTGACGCGCCAGGTCAGCTTGACCTCCTTGTCAGCGCCCAGGGACTTGTCGGGCACGTCCTCTTCGACCCGGCTCAGGTCCAGCACGCGGATGCGCCCGCATGGCTGACCGGTCTGGCGCAGCACATCAGCGCTGACCGTGCGCATCGATCCGGCGAGCGAGGCCGGCGTTGAGCTGCCGTTCTTGGCCATCAGCGCCTTGAACGCCGGCTCATCCACGTTCTCGAACTGAGGCTGGCTGCTTGCTTCGATGAGCTGGACGCGCGGTACGTATTCGTCATCGATTCGCATGGCCGCCAGCGACTTGTCCACATCTGTCGACAGGCAGGCCAGGATGGAGGTGATGCCGCGAAGGGTGGCGTAGGCCTTCAGGCCACCCGCGTTCAGCCGCTGGGCGAGAACCGCATTCTCGACCCTGAATTCGGCAACGAGTCGCGAGTCGTCGACGATCTTGTCAACGGCACAGTTGCATACCGATTGGCTGTCGACTGCGCGTCCCGCGAATGCTGCCTGGATATCGCGGTTCCCCGTCAAGTCCTTGATAAGGACGGGGCATGCCTGCGCTATCACACCCGCCCACTGACCGAGCATGGGAGGGAGGTCCGGCGCGGCACAGATCGGAATGGGCACCAGCAGGCTCGCCGCCAGGATGATCGATTTCGACATCATGAACTTCACGCTCCCTGCGGCTTCTTATGGTCGGGCGGCAGTGTGGTCGACCCGTCGGAATCACGCATCCCCGCGAACCCTGAAGCGCGCCGGCGCGCCTAGGCTGCGACTGGTTACATCGGCACTGGAAGGATGGCGGGGCGGGCGGCGTTGTCGGGTTGAAAGGGTCACTGTGACCCACAGAACCTGGAGCCCTGATGAACAACCTCAAGCCCATCCTCGTCGCCACCGCCCTGCTGCTGGCCGGCACTGCCAAGGCTGACGAGCCGGCGCCCAACGCCGACAAGCGCGCGTTGAACCTCGCCGTGCAACGCGACGGCCAGCGCAACCAGAGCGCGGCGGCGGCCATCAGCCTGCCGGTGGGCGACAGCGCCTGGGTGCAGGCCGGCGTCGGCCAGTCGCGCAGCCGCGATGCGGCCAGCGGCCTCACCTACCGCCCCAGGCAGGCGGCCGTCGGCGGCGGCGTGGCGGGCAAGGCCTGGCAGGCCAGCGTCAATGCCAGCCAGCGACGCGACGGCGCGGCCCTGCGCCAGACCGACGTGGCGGCGGCGCTGGACTGGAAGCCGACGGCAGACGCCAATATCGGCGTTGACGCTACCCGGCGCACCGCACGCGCCCACGCCAGCGTCGCCGGCGCGCCGGTCGAGCAGCGCGTCAAGGGCCACGGCCTGGGCCTGCACGGCGCCGTCGCGGTGACGCCGCGCCTGACGGTCTATGGCGCCAGCCTGCGCAACCGCTACGCGACCCGCACGACGCAGGCGACGAACAGCGGCGGCCTGCTGGACGGCGTGCCGCTGATCGGCAATCGCGTCTCGGCCGTCAACCGCGACGAGGCGGCCCTGGACCGCAGCCATCAGCTCGGCGCGACCTGGCGCGTCAACGAGCGCGTGGCGCTGAACGGCGAGGTGCAGCAGGACCGCGTGCATGACGGCGGCAGCCTGCGCAGCGTGCAGATGAAGGCCGCCATCGCCGCGGGTGCCGGCTGGACCCTCACGCCCGGCATCGGCCGCAGCCGCGGGCCGCAGGGCGGAGGCGTGAATTACGGGTTGCTGGGGGCCAGCTACGCCTGGTGAAGCACTTAAGCTGACGGCTCTGCCACTTCAACCGCCCGCCATGAACGTCGCCAAGATCATCGGCATCCTTCTCATCATCGCCGGCACTGCCAGCCTGGTCACCGGTGGCTTCAGCTACACCAAGGACAAGACCGTCGTGAAGCTCGGGCCGTTGGAGCTGTCGGCCAAGCAGAAGGAAGAGGTGAACCTGCCGGTATGGCTGGGCGTGGGGGCGATTGCGGTGGGTGGGCTGTTGCTGCTGTTGGGCGGCCGCAAGGGGTGAACGGCATGCACGACACCGTCCTGCGCTTCTGGTTCGAGGAGATCACGCCGGCCCAATGGTGGAAGGTCGACACGGCCTTCGATGAACTCGTCCGCGCCCGCTTTGGCGCCCTGCATGAACAGGCCAGGCGCTGCGAGCTCTTTGCCTGGCGCGCCACGCCCGAGGGGCGCCTCGCCGAGGTCATCGCGCTGGATCAGTTCGCGCGCAATATCCACCGCGGCACGGCCGATGCCTTTGCGGCCGACCCGCTGGCGCTGGCGCTCGCTCAGGAGGCCGTGGCCGCCGGTGCCGACCTGGCCCTGCCCGTCGAGCAGCGGGCCTTCCTCTACATGCCCTATATGCACAGCGAATCCGTCGCCATCCATGCGGCGGGCGAGCCGCTGATGCGTGAGCGCGCGCCGCAGCACACGCATGAGTTCGAGCTCAAGCACAAGGCCATCGTCGACCGCTTCGGGCACTACCCACACCGCAACGCCATCCTCGGCCGCGCGTCGACGCCGGAGGAAGAGGTCTTCCTCACGCAGCCCGGTTCGAGCTTCTAGACGTCCAGCAGATAGACGGTTGCCGCCGCGCGCTCCTCGGCGCTGTGGCCAGCGAGGGCCTTGTTCCACTCCGCACCGCCGGCGCCCGTCGACGACGTGGCGCTGCGCGTCATGACGGCAACCTCCTCGGTGCCCACGTCGAACTCACCCGCCGGCTCGCGGCTGTCGAGAAAGAGCTTGGCGACCGGGCCGGCGCCCGACTCGATGACGATCAGGTACCGGGAGACCTTGCGGTGCTCCTGCTGGGCGTGCCGTCCTGGCACCTCGTGACCAAAGCCTTGGCTCATCGGGTCTCCTTGCGCAAGTCGAGCCATTGTGCGCTGCCCTGCGCAGGAGTAACCCTGAAGGCCGTGCCTGGTGGTGCGTGATCCAATCAGGAAAGTGGAACCGATTCCAACAACGACAGCCAAAGACCTGGCGAGGAAGAGACATGCAGTGCAAGCAAGCGATGGCGGCCGTGTTGGCCGTGGGCCTGGCGGCTGCCGCCGTGGCGGCTGACAAGCCGGACTTCGGCCCCAACGTCCACATCTTCGACCCCGCGACGCCGGGCCTGCAGCAGCGCATCGACGAGGTCTATGCGGCCCAGCAGCCCAACCATTTCGGCCCGCGCCGCGACGCCATCCTGCTCAAGCCCGGCACCTACGACGGCCTGCGCATCCCGGTGGGCTTCTACACGCAGGTGCTGGGCCTGGGCGCGCACCCGGACGATGTCCATGTCGTCGGCGACCTGCGCTCCACGGCCTTCCTCGACGGCGACAACGCGACGCAGAACTTCTGGCGCGGCGCCGAGAACTTCTCGGTGACGCCGACGCTGGGCATCGGCGACAACACCATGCAGTGGGCCGTGTCCCAGGCCATCCCGTTCCGGCGCATGCATGTGCGCGGCAATATGCGGCTGAACCAGAACAAGGGCTGGGCCAGCGGTGGCTGGTTCTCGGACGTGCTGGTGGACGGCCAGGTGAACTCGGCGACCCAGCAGCAATGGCTGTCGCGCAACAGCCGGTGGGGCAGCTGGACGGGCTCGAACTGGAACATGGTCTTCGTCGGCGTGCAGGGGGCACCGGCGGGCGAGTTCCCGACGCCGGGCCAGCGCTTCACCAAGGTCGACAAGACGCCGCTGGTGCGCGAGAAGCCCTATCTCTTCATCGACGCCCAGGGTGGCTACGCGGTGCGCTTGCCGGCGCTGCGGCGCGACAGCGTCGGCATCTCCTGGGCCGACGGCAGGCAGGCGCCGGGCAGGACGCTGCCGATTGCCCAGTTCTTCATCGCCAGGCCGGGCGACACGGCGGCGGCGATGAACGCGCAGCTGGCGGYGGGCAAGCATCTGCTGTTCACGCCGGGCGAGTACCTGCTGACCGAGACGCTGCAGGTCAGGCGCCCCGGTACCGTCGTGCTGGGCATCGGCTTTCCGACGCTGCGCTCGGACGTCGGCCAGCCGCTGTTGAAGACGGCGGACGTCGACGGGTTGACGATCGCCGGCCTCTTCCTGGACGCGGGCGAGAAGGACTCGGGCGTGCTGATGGAGGTGGCGCCCGTGGGTACCCGCAAGCGCCACAGGGCCGACCCCATCGTGCTGCATGACCTGTTCTTCCGCATCGGCGGCGCGGCGGCCGGCCAGGTCGACACGGCCTTGCGCATCAATGCTCACGACACCATCGTCGACCACACCTGGCTGTGGCGCGCCGACCATGGCGCCGGCGTCAGCTGGACGAGCAATCCTTCGGCGCATGGCCTGTGGGTCAATGGCGAGGATGTGACCATCTACGGCCTGTTCGCCGAGCATTTCCAAAAGGAGCAGGTCGTCTGGCAGGGCAATGGTGGCCGCGTTTATTTCTACCAGTCCGAGATCCCCTACGACCCACCGACTCAAGCCCAGTGGACGAATGCAGCCGGTGGCCGCGGCTATGCGGCCTACAAGGTGGCCGACTCGGTGACGCGCCACGAGGCCTGGGGCTTGGGGCTGTACAGCGTCTTCCTGAAACCCGACGTCGCGCTGGACCGCGCCATCGAGGCTCCCCAGCTGCCCGGTGTGCGCTTCCACCACATGATCGCGGTCTGCCTGGTGGACAAGGGCAGCATCGAGCACGTCATCAACGACGCCGGCGATGCGGCACGCTGCAAGGGCGGCAGCAACACGGCGACGCTGAAGGACTACCCGTGAGACGACCCGCTGTCGGCTTTGTCTGACAGCGGGTCGCGTCGTTCGACACCGTTTGTCACAGGCGGTCGACCTGAGACTGAGCGCACCTCAAAACAGGAGAGCGCCATGGGTGCCACCAAGATCATCGCCATCCTGCTGCTCGTCATCGGCGCGGCCAGCCTCGCCATGGGCGGCTTCAGCTATACCAAGGACAAGACCGTCGTGAAGCTGGGCTCGCTCGAGGTCTCGGCCAAGGAGACGGAGCAGGTCAATATCCCGATGTGGCTGGGCGTCGGCGCCATCGCCGTCGGCGGGCTGCTGCTGGTGTTCGGCAGCAAGCGCTGAAAAAAAGGGCGCCCGAAGGCGCCCGTACAAAGTTTGTCACCGGAAGGGTCAACAAAAACGGTCAGCCCGCCTCTTTCGCGAGGCGCTCTTCGATGCGCGCCTTGACGGCAGGCAGCTCGGCGGGCAGATGGAAGGCGAGCTGGGCGAACAGCTCGTCGTGCAGCTTCATCTCGGCCTGCCATTCGGCGGCGTCGATGCGGGTGACGGTGTCGAACTTCTCCTGCGAGAAGTCCAGGCCCTCCCAGTTCAGGTCGGCATAGCCGGGCGTCACGCCGAAGACGTGTTCGCTGCCACCGCCGTTGCCTTCCAGGCGGTCCAGCATCCACTTCAGCACGCGCATGTTCTCGCCATAGCCCGGCCAGACGAACTTGCCGTCGGCGCCCTTGCGGAACCAGTTGACGCAGTAGATGGCGGGCAGCTTGGCTCCCGAGGCTTCAAGCTTGGCGCCCAGGTCCAGCCAGTGCTGGAAGTAGTCGGCCATGTTGTAGCCCATGAAGGGCAGCATCGCGAACGGGTCGCGGCGCACGATGCCCTGCTGGCCGGCGGCGGCAGCGGTCGTCTCGCTGCCCATGGTGGCGGCCATGTAGACGCCCTCGGTCCAGTTGCGGGCTTCGGTCACCAGCGGCACGGTGGTGGAGCGGCGGCCGCCGAAGATGAAGGCGTCGATGGCCACGCCGGCGGGGTTGTCCCAGTTGGCATCCAGCGCCGGGTTGTTCGTCGCGGCGACCGTGAAGCGGGCGTTGGGGTGGGCGGCCTTGGCGCCGGTTTCCTTGGCAATGGCGGGCGTCCAGTCCTTGCCCTGCCAGTCGATGGCGTGGGCCGGCGGCGTGTCGCTCATGCCTTCCCACCAGATGTCGCCGTCATCGGTCAGCGCCACGTTCGTGAAGATCACGTCGCGCTGCAGGCTGTCCATGCAGTTGGGGTTGGTGTGCGAATTGGTGCCCGGCGCGACGCCGAAATAGCCGGCCTCGGGGTTGATGGCGTAGAGTTTGCCGTCGGCACCCGGCTTGATCCAGGCGATGTCGTCGCCGATGGTCGTGATCTTCCAGCCGTTGAAGGCCTTGGGCGGGATCAGCATCGCGAAGTTGGTCTTGCCGCAGGCGCTCGGGAAGGCGGCGGCGACGTGCATCTTCTTGCCGGCGGGACTTTCCACGCCCAGCACCAGCATGTGCTCGGCCAGCCAGCCCTGGTCGCGGCCCATCGTGGACGCGATGCGCAGCGCGAAGCACTTCTTGCCCAGCAGCGCATTGCCGCCGTAACCCGAGCCATAGCTCCAGATCTCGCGCGTCTCGGGGAAATGGACGATGTACTTGGTCTTGTTGCAGGGCCAGGACACGTCGGCCTGGCCTTCTGCCAGCGGCGCGCCCACGGTATGCACGCAGGGCACGAAGTCGCCATCGGTGCCCAGCAGCTCGATGACGGCGCGGCCCATGCGCGTCATCGTGCGCATGTTGACGGCGACATAGGGGCTGTCGCTCAGCTCCACGCCGATGTGGGCGATGGGGCTGCCCAGCGGGCCCATGCTGAAGGGCACGACGTAGAGGGTGCGGCCGCGCATGCAGCCCTTGAACARCGCCTTGTCGCCGGTCTGCAGCAGCTCGCGCATCTCGGCCGGGGCCATCCAGTTGTTGGTCGGGCCCGCGTCTTCCTTGGCTGCGGAGCAGATGAAGGTGCGGTCCTCGACGCGGGCGACGTCGCTGGGGTCGGAGTTGGCGAGGTAGCTGCCGGGGCGCAGCGCGGGATTGAGTTTCTTGAAGGTACCGGCGGCGACGAGCTGGTCGCACAGGCGCTGGTATTCGTCGGCGCTGCCGTCGCACCAGTAGACGTCGGCGGCCTCGGTCAAGGCCGCGATCTCGGCCACCCAGGCGATCAGCCGGGCGTTCTTGACATAGGCGGGCAGGTTCAGCCGCAGCCCCTGCATGGCGGGTTGGTTCATGGCGAAAGCTCCAATCATGGGAATGTGTTTGGGGCAGCCAGCGAGCTGGCCCAAGCACACCGAACCTGAGGAGGTGGATTGTCGAATCCAATGTAATCACGCCGTAACCACCGGGATCGGTGGGGTCATGCAAAACAGGAATAACGCCATGCTGGCGCGGGCGAGAGGCTCACGGCGCTCGTGAAGTGGGCCTAGGGTTTGCGCGAAGGCAGCGTGAAACTTCGTGCAACTTTGGCGTGGTCAGCGCTGTCATGCCGAGGTGCCGGCAACTACTCCGTGGTTGGGCGCGGCCGCCATCCTTGCCCATCACGACGCCACCCGCGTTGTCTTCTATCGGGCCTACCGCCCGTCCATCGGTCGCCATGCCATTGCGCGCAGCAGCAGCACGGCCCATTGGATGCTGGGGCGGGGACCTCGGTCATGAGGGGAGGCAGCGGAGCGTGGCTGCGTCCTGGGGAATACTTTGGGCTGACGCGCTGATTCAACGGTGCCGCCTTGGAGAAACGATGAAGCCTGCTGTGTTTGCACTCGCGCTGCTGCTGCTGTCGCAGGGCGCTGCCTTCGGCCAGGAGAAGACTTTCGATTCGCATGTCCACCTGTGGAATGGCGAAGCTTCGATCCGCGACTACGAGGCCCAGCTCAAGGCCGGCGGGCAATCGGTGGCCGGCTTCGGGGCCATGTGGTTCGGTGGCCCGAACCAGGCACCGGCGGGCGAGGTCGAGAAGACACGGGCCAGCAACGACGGCCTGATCGCGCTAGCCGCCAAGCACCCCGGCATGCTGCCGATCGCGACGGTCCATCCCTATGACGGCCAGGCGGCCGTGGTGGAGCTGGAGCGGGTCGCGGCGCGCGGCATCAAGGTACTCAAGCTGCATGCGCACACGCAGAAGTTCGACGTCACGGACCCGCGGGTGTCGACCCTCGTCAAGCGGGCCGGCGAACTGGGCGTCGTCGTGTTGATGGACAACGCCAGCATCATCCCCGGCGACACCGAGAACCTGTTCAATCTTGCGTTGAAGACGCCGAAGACCAGGTTCATCTTCGCCCACATGGGCGGGCTCAACTTCCGCTTCTGGAACATCCTGGCCCTGGCGCGAACGGCCGAGGGCCTGTTCGCGGACAACATCTATTTCGACATCTCCGCCAGCGTGATCATCGCGGCCGGATCGCCCATCCAGGACGAATTCGTCTGGACCGTCCGCAACGTCGGCGTCGACCATGTGCTGCTCGGCTCGGATTTTCCGCAACTGTCCCTGCCGCGCACGCTGGCGGCTTTCGAGCGCCTGGGCCTGACCGAGCAGGAAAGGGCGCAGATCCGCTACGGCACCGCGCGCGAGCTGTTCGGGCTGAAGTAGCACACCGCCGCTGGATGCGGGCGCCGGCGCTCACCCGTGCCAGCGCTTGGCCGCCCGCCGGATCACCTCGGGCAGCAGGTGGTTCTCGGCCTCGATGCGCCGCAGCCAGGTCGCGTCATTGCCCACGCCGTTGATTTCGCGGCGCACATATTGCAGCGCGGCCTCGGCGCGCAGGTCGCCGGCGTGGGTGTCCAGCCGGGTCAGCACGGCGATGAGGTCGTCGCGCAGCACGCGGTGCTCGCCGCTCTCGGGGTCGACGAAGGTGCCGTCCAGGCCGAAGCGGCAGGCCTGGAAGCGGTTGAAGGTGTAGGGCAGGTAGTCGTCCTCGCTGAGCTTGAACGGCTTCTCCACCGTGATCCAGCGCGCCAGGCACTGGATGAAGCCAGCCAGGGCCGCGGCCTTCTCGATGGTCAGCGGCGTGTCCAACACGCGGACTTCGATGGTGCCGAACTCGGGCTTGGGGCGGATGTCCCAGTAGAAATCCTTCATGCCCGAGACGACGCCGGTGCGGGTCATCTTGGTGAAGTAGGTCTCGAAGTCGTCCCAGGTCTGCACGAAGGGGGCGCGGCCGCTCAGCGGGAAGGCGAACACCGAGTTCAGCCGCGCGGAGTCGAAGCCGGTGTCTTCGCCCTGCACAAAAGGCGACGACGCCGCGAGCGCAATCAGGTGCGGGATGAAGCGGCTCATGCCATGCAGCAGCACCAGGGCCTCGTCGGCGCTCGGGCAGCCGATGTGCACATGCTGACCGAAGATGGTGAACTGCTTGGACAGATAGCCGTACAGCGACGACAGCTCGTGAAAGCGCGGCGTCTCGAAGATGCGCTGGCGCTTCCAGTGCTGGAAGGGGTGGGTGCCGCCACCGCACAGGCTGACGTCGAGCTGCTCGGCGCAGCCCACCAGCGCGTCCCGTATCTGGCCCAGCTCCGACAGCACCTGGCCGAAGCCCGTGCACACGCCGGTGGCCAGCTCGATCATGCTGCTGGTGATCTCGGGTTTCACGTCGCCGGGAATGCTGCGCTTTTCCATCAGACGCAGCAGGTCGGCGGAGACGGGCGCGAGGTCGTAGTCGGCGCTGTTGACGATCTGCAGTTCCAGCTCGACGCCCAGCGTCAGTGGCTGCGATTTGGAGAAGACCCCCAGGCTCATTGCTTGCCTTCCTTGCCGTTCTCTTGGCGATTGCGGCGCTTGGGCGCCGGTGGCAGCTCGCCGGCCAGGCGCAGCGCGAACTGCACGGCAATCGGGCCGATCAGCTCCAGCACGGCAATGCTGGCCAGGATGATGGGCACGGCGCCGGCGGCCAGCCCGGGCTCGGCGCGCATCAGCTCGCTGAGCATGACCAGGGCCGTGGCCGACAGCGGCGTCATCGTGATGGACAGGGCCAGGCCCTGGCGCCAGCTGGACTTGGCCAGGGGCGCCAGCGCCACGATGGCGATGGTCTTGGCGACGAAGCGGGTCGCCAGCAGCGCCAGCGCCGCGAAACCGCCGGCGACGAGGATCTTGGGTGACCAGGCCGAGCCGACGATGACGAACAGCATCAGCACCAGGGCGCCGCCCGAGGTGCCGAAGTGGCGCGGCCAGACCCAGGGGCGCTCGCTGGTGTTGCGCAGCAAGAGGCCGGCCAGCAGCGGCATCAGCAGCGTCGACACGCCGATGGCGCGCGCCGCGACGATGGCGAAGGCAACCAGGCCGAACAGCAGCAGCACGGCGCTCTCGTTGCGCAGGTCGAGCCGCCGCGCGACGAGATAGACGGCACCGGCCAGCAGCGCCGCCAGGCCCAGCGTGGTCAGCAGCGAGATCGCCAGGCCGGCCAGCGCCTGGGGCAGGCTGCCACCATCGTCCGCCGCCCACCAGGTGCGCATCAGGATCAGCGCGACCACGGCGTACAGCGTGTTCAGGGCCGTCAGCAGCGAAGCCCGCTGAGTGACTTGACCCTCGGCGCCCAGCTCCATCGCGACGCGGCCCGACACGGCGGCCGGTGCTGGCATGGCCAGGATGGCGCAGGCAATGGTCGTCTGCCAGCCGAGGTCGAAGAAGCGCAGCACCACGGCCACCGCCACGGCGCTGAGCAGGGACTCGGCCAGGCTGGTCAAGGCCAGGCCGGGGTTGCGGACCAGCCAGCGCAGATGCACGCGGCTGCCGATCTCGAACAGCAGCAGGCCCAGGGCCAGGTCGGTGACGGTCTGGGCCGCGCCGGCCAGCGGCATGGCCACGCCATGGCCGAAGGCGGCCGCGACGCAGCCCGCCAGCGTGTAGCCGACGACGCGCGGCAGCCGCGTCGTCGCGGCGATGAATTCGCCGGCCAGGGCGCCGGCCAGCAATACGCCGACGACGAACATCAGCGCGCTGGAAGGCGGCACGGCCAGCCCGGCCCAAACCCTGGCGCCGGTGTCGAGTGCGTTCATGGCTCTCCCTTGGGGTTTTTGCAGAAGCCTAGATGGCCGGCCAGCAGACCCTTGTAGGCCAACACGCCGAAAGCCTCCTCGACAATGCCCGGCATGCAAGTCCTCAGCGTGAATACCGCCCCTGTCGAACATTTCGTCGCGACCTCAGGCGAGTCCCTGGACTCCGCCATCCGCAAGCGCCCCCGTGAGGGCCGCATCGCGGTGCGGCCCCTGGGCCTGGAGGGCGACGAGCAGGCCGACCTCAGCGTGCATGGCGGCCTCTCCAAGGCCGTCTATGCCTACCCGCAGGAGCATTACGCCTTCTGGAGCACGGTGCGTGGCCAGGCCAAGGTCGAGGGCGCCCTGCGGCCGGGCGATTGCGGCGAGAACCTGACGCTGTCGGGCCTGCTGGAGAGCAAGGTCTGGATAGGCGACGTGCTGCGCTTTGCGGACTGCGAGCTCGCCGTCTCCGAGCCGCGCTACCCCTGCTTCAAGTTCAATGCCCACATGGGCTTCAACCAGGCGGCCAAGCTGATGGTTCAGAGCGGCTACTGCGGCTTCTATCTGGCCGTGAGGCGGGAAGGCACGATAGCTGTCGGCGAGGCCTTCGAGCTGATCCCGGGGCCGCGCGAGGTCGGCATCGTCGAGCTGTTCAAAGCCAAAATGAAAAAGCAACGTTGATGCGGCGCCGCGCGCTGTTGGTCGCGGCGGGACTTGCGCCCTTTGCCGCCCATGCCGGGCCGGCGCTGCAGGTCGGGCCCCGGCGCGCCGTCAAGTCGCTGGCGGCCGCGGCGCGGCAGGCCAAGGACGGCATGCTCATCGAGGTCGATGCGGGCGACTACGTGGCCGACGTCGCGAGCTGGCGCCAGCATGAGCTGACGCTGCGTGCCGTCGGCGGCCGCGTGAGGCTGATCGCGAACGGCGCGCACGCGCAAGGCAAGGGCATCTTCGTGATGAGCGGCCAGCGCCAGCGCATCGAGGGCTTCGACTTCGTCGGCGCCGCGGTGCCGGAGCGCAATGGCGCCGGCATTCGCGTCGAGGCGGGTTCGCTGACGCTGCTGGGCTGCAGCTTCGTCGACAACGAGAACGGCGTGCTGACGGCCAACGATGACGGCATCGAGCTCGACATCATCGACTGCGACTTCGGGGCCATCGCCTTGCGCGAGGGCAAGACGCACAACGTCTACGTCGGTGCCATCAGGCGGCTGGCCGTGACGGGCAGCTATTTCCATCACGGCCGGCTCGGCCATCTGCTGAAGAGCCGCGCGGCGCTCAACCACATCCTCTACAACCGTCTCAGCGACGAGATCGGCGGCCGCGCGAGCTATGAGCTGGAGTTTCCCAACGGCGGCGTCGCCGTCGTCATGGGCAACCTCATCATGCAGAGCTCGACGACGGAGAACCCGCATGTGATCTCCTTCGGCGTCGAAGGTGCCAAGTGGGAGAAGCAGGCCCTCTACCTCGTCAACAACACGCTGGTGGACCAGTTGCCCAGCGGCGGCCCCAATGGCGGTATTTGGCTGCGCGTGACGCCGCCGCAGGCCGAGGTCGTGCTGGCCAACAACCTGCTCGTCGGCGCGCCCAAGCTCGCGGCCGAGGGGCATTGGACGCGGCGCGCCAACTTCACGGCCGAGTGGGACGAGTTCGTGCGCGCGGCGCGCGACGACTACCGGCTCAAGCCCGAATCCTCACTGCGCGGCAAGGCAGTCGATGCGGGCGAAGGTGGCGGGCTGCGGCTCTCGCCGTCGCGCGAGTACCGCCACCCGCACACCAGCCAGGCCCTCAGCGGGCCGGCGCGCCACCCCGGCGCTTTCCAGTCCTGAGGGCGATGATGCCCAGGCCGGCGAGCAGCAGGGCCAGGCTCTGCGGCTCCGGCACGGCCGTCGTGAAGCCGAGCTGCTGGCTGGCCACGCGCTGCAGCGCGCGCGCCGTCGTCGCGTCGATGCCGAGGTCGATGGCCGCCTGCTCGCCCAAGCCCAGCGTCAGCGGGTCGCGGCCGGTGATGCTGCCGAACAGCGTCAGGGCGGACAGATAGGAGCCGTATTTGCTCGCATGCGTGCGGTCCAGCCACCACAGGTTCAGCGCACCGGCCGTCTCGGCGAAGGTGCCGCCGGCGTTGTAGAAGCCGCTGCCCTGGGCCAGGCCCTGGTCGACCGCGAGCTGGAAGGCATCGCCCACCGGCACCACGCCGGCAAAGCCCGGGTTGGAGGCGGCCTTGGCGTAGAAGGAGTCGTGCAGGTCGGCCGTCATCGCCGCGAGGCTGTTGTAGTACAGCGTCGCGTTGCCGCCGGCCGCGTCGACGATGGGGCGGCCGTCGGCGCTTGTCAGGTCGGGCGTCGTGACCTTGTGCGCCTCCACCATGTCGGGCCGGGCCCAGCTCTGCTCCAGATAGACCTTGGTATTGGCGCTCGCGTTCGTGTTGGCGGCGATGTTGCGCGTCGTGCCGCAGCTGCCCGCCGACAGGCTCGTGGCCGTGCAGGCCGCCAGGCTGCCGAACAGTGCCGATTCCTTGTAGCTCTGGGCTGCGCCGTTGTGGATGAAGCGCTCGAACTGGTCGGCGTAGGCATTGAAGGTGGCGAGATTGGCGTTCTTGCCCCTGCCGGCCGGCAGGGCCGCGTCGCTTTGCTCCTGCAGCACGACGGCGCCCCACTGCTGCGTGGCGACGTTCTCGCGCAGCTTCCAGTCGCTGTTGGCCGTGTCCAGGAACTGACCGCGCAGCGAGGCCGCGTTGCGCGTGGACAGCGACACGTCGTAGCTCATGCCCGCCTCGTCGGTCATCTTCTTGAAGATGCCCGGCACGCCGCCCCAGGGGTGGGGCTCGAACGTGCCCGAGCCCACCGTGCCGGCGGGAAAGCTGTTGGTGCCGGCCGGGTTGATGGCGTTGAAGCCGGCCGTCAGGTCGTGCACGGCGGCGGCGTTGTAGCTCATCACCGGGTCGACACGGCCGAAGGTGTAGCTGTTGCCGACGAAGAGGATCTTGATGGGGTCGGCCGCGAGGGCGGGCCCCGCCAGCGTGGCCGCCAAGGCCAGCGCGAGAAGGCGATTCATTGCTTGTCTCCAGTGTTTATTCGGGGTCGTCCCAAGGACGGCCTCCACACTAGAGAGGGCAACTCCAGTCGTCAAATATCTGAAACATCACATCGCCATATCGGCGACGTATGGATCAGGCCTGTTTCAGCGCCGGGTAGTCCGTGTAGCCCTGGACGCCTCCGCCGTAGAAGGTCTCCTTCTGCGGCAGGGCCCAGGGCTGGTCGTCGCGGATGCGTTCGACGAGGTCGGGGTTGGCGATGAAGGGCCGGCCGATGGCCACCGCATCGACCTTGCCGCTGGCGACGGCATCCAGAGCCATCCCACGGTCATAGCCGTTGTTGGCGATGTAGGGGCCGGCGAAGCGGCGGCGCAGCTCGGCGTAGTCGAAGGGTGCGATGTCGCGCGCGCCGCCGGTGGCGCCCTCCACCACTTCCAGGAAGGCCAGCTTCAGCGGCGCCAACTGCTCGGCGACGTAGTTGAAAAGGGCCTGCGGGTTGCTGTCCTGGCCGATGTCGTTGCTCGGCGTGACGGGCGACAGGCGCAGCGCCGTGCGGCCCGCGCCGATGGTGCCGGCGACTGCCGTCATGACCTCGATGAGCAGGCGGGCGCGGTTCTCGATGGAGCCGCCGTATTCGTCGTTGCGGTCGTTGGCGCTGTCGCGCAGGAACTGGTCGAGCAGATAGCCGTTGGCGCTGTGGATCTCGACGCCGTCGAAGCCCGCCGTGATGGCGTTCTTGGCGGCCTGCACATAGTCGGCGATCAGCTGCGGGATCTCGTGCGTGGCCAGCGCGCGCGGCTCGTCGGTGGGTACCAGCTCGCCATAGGCGGCGTAGGTCTTGGTCTTGGCGGCGCGGTTGGTGGACGACACGGGCTGCTGGCCGCCCGGCTGCAGGCTCTTCAGCGAGATGCGGCCCACATGCCAGAGCTGCACGACGATCTTGCCGCCCTCGGCATGCACGGCGTCGGTGACCTGCTTCCAGCCGGCGATCTGCTCGGGCGTGTGGATGCCCGGGGTGTCGAAATAGCCCTGGCCATCGGGGCGGATCTGGGTGGCCTCCGTGATGATCAGCCCGGCGCCGGCGCGCTGGCGGTAGTACTCGACATGCAGCTCATGCGGGGTCTGGCGCGTCGCGCGGTTGCGCGTCAAAGGCGCCATGACGACGCGGTTGGCCAGCGGGATGTCGCCGAAGCGGACGGGGTCGAAGAGGGTAGGCATGACGGTGAAATAGGGACGAGACGGATGGTTGCAAGTCTGGCTTTCGTCGCCTTTCCCCGTCCTGGCGGGGTTGATCCCGGATGTGTTAGCGACAATCGCCCCATGCTCGCCTACCGCCACGCCTTCCATGCCGGCAACCATGCCGACGTCCTCAAGCACCTCGTGCTGACCCGCGTGCTGCGCTACATGGGTGAAAAGGACAAGCCCTACACCCTCATCGACACCCACGCCGGCGCCGGTGGCTACTCCGTCGAGGGCCGCTATGCGCAGAAGAAGGGCGAGTACGCCGAGGGCGTCGCCAGGCTCTACGACCGCAAGGACCTGCCCGCGCCGCTGGCCGACTACCTGGACCTGGTGCGCGCCTTCAACCCCGACGGCCAGCTGCGCCAATACCCCGGCTCGCCGGCCATCGCCCACATGCTGCTGCGCGAGACCGACCGGCTGCGCGTCTACGAGCTGCACTCGACCGACCACCGCATCCTGGCCAGCTACCTCGAGTCGCGCGCGCAGACCCAGGTGCGCGACACCGACGGCTTCGCCGCCATCAAGGCCGAGCTGCCGTCGCCGACGCGCCGCGCGGCCCTGCTGATGGACCCGTCCTATGAGATCAAGAGCGACTACGGCAAGGTGCTCGCTGCGCTGCGCGAGGCGCTGGAGCGCGCGGCCGACACCGTCGTCATGATCTGGTACCCGCAGCTGCAGCTGCTGGAGTCGAGCCAACTTGCGGCGCGCCTGAAGGGCAGTGCCGACGCTGCTGCCAAGAAGGGTTGGCTGCATGTGCGCCTGACCGTGGCCGAGCCCGCCGACCGCCCGGACGGCAAGGGACTGGGCATGCTGGGCAGTGGCATGTTCATCGCCAACCCGCCTTTCACGCTACACGACGAGCTGGCCGAGTGCCTGCCGCTGCTGGTGGAGAAGCTGGGCCAGTACGACGGCGCGAACTACGTGCTCGAACAAAAAGTGGCATGACCGAGAGCAAGCCGGTCACGATGGAGCAGATCGCCGCACTCGCTGGCGTGTCGACCATCACCGTCTCGCGCGCGCTGCGCGACAGCCCCTCGGTCACGCCGGCCACGCGTGAGCGCATCAAGACGCTGGCCGAGGCGGCGGGCTATCGCTTCAATCACCATGCGCGCAACCTGCGGCTGCGCCGCAGCCACATGGTGGCCGTCATGCTGGAGATGCAGCCCGACACCGACCGGCCGATGACCGACGCCTACCCGCTGCAGCTGCTGGGCGGCATCACGCAGGAGCTGACCTCGCGCGGCTACAGCGTGCTGCTGTCGGCGCTGCAGAGCCCCGGCCAGGGCATGGCGGCGTCGGCGGACGGCGTCATCCTGCTCGGCCAGGGCGCCAACGGCTCGGCCGTGAAGTCGGCCGCGGCCATGGGCCTGCCCATGGTCGTCTGGGGTGCCGAGCATGGCCGCGGCGATGCGGTCGTCGTCGGTGGCGACAACGCCCATGGTGGCGCCTGCGCGGCCGAGCGCCTCATCACGCTGCAGCGGCGCGAGCTGCTCTTCCTCGGCGATGTGCGCCATGCCGAGATCCGTGACCGCCAGCAGGGCTTTGCCAAGGCGCTGAAGAAGGCCGGGCTCAAGACGCAGACGCTGACGCCGGCGGCCTTCACCTTCGGCGCCGGCTTCACGGCCGTGCAGGCGCACCTTGCGAAAGGGGGCAAGCCGCCGGACGGCCTGTTCGCGGCCAGCGACCTGCTCGCCATGGGCGCCGTGCGCGCCTTCACCGACGCCGGCCTGGCCGTGCCCGACGCCGTGTCGGTGATCGGCTATGACGACTCGCCGGCGGCCCAGAGCTTTGCGCCGCCGCTGACCAGCGTGCGCCAGGACTGGCACCACGGCGGCGTGCTGCTGGCGCGCAAGGTGCTCGACCTCATCGGCGGCCAGGGCGCTGCCAGCGAGATCATGCCGACGGAGCTGGTCGTACGGGCGACCTGAGGGGCTGCTTGGCAGCGGAAGCGGTCCCCTGTGGCGAATCAAACCACTTCACGTTCGTTGAATAGAAATCCAGCAAGAGAAGGATGAGCCGTGCCTGATGTCAACTTTCCCGTAGATGTGCCCGAGCCCTGCACGTTGTTTGAACGCGAAATCGACGAGTGGTATCGATTGGCGGTTGCGCGCATCCCAGAGTTCGTTGACCTGAGCAATCCGGCAATGAGCGACCTCGAAACGGCCTGGGAGGCCAAGAGCCGTTTGCGTTTCGCTGGCGCGATGGGACTCATCGATCAAGACGTCGCCGCTGAGTTTCTGAGGGATAACCCTTTGGTAGGTGTCGAGGAACTGGTCGCGTTGGCGAAGCGGACCCGCCCCGACGAGCCGCTGCAGGAGGCCGCACGGCTCTTGCTGAACGTGCGCCCAGCTGAGGCCTCGGAACTGATGGTGGTGGACAACGTCTCCTATGCCAACGTTGTGATGCCGGACGGGAGCGGCGAGATGTGCGTCCAAACCCCTGACGGATGGAAGACCTTGCACCCTGTGCTGCCGCCGCGCCCAGTCGTACCAAATCCGGAGTACCTCCCGGCGATCAAGCCCTTCTACGCAACCGCTACCGTTTGGCGAGAGGTTCCATTGATAGGGTTTCACGAGTCGACCTCGGATGCGCCTTGCGCACTCGTGTTGGGTGACGTGATGTGGCTAGGGTACAGAACCGAAGACGATCGAGTCGCACTCGTTGAGTTCTCTACCTATATAGAGCATCAGGAGTCTCGCATCGGCTCGCTGCTCGAGAGCCATCCATACGCCAATGCAGGGCTGACGCGAAACGCGTTCAATATCTTGTCGGAGTCTCTGCAGACGGGCTACTGGTCTCAATTTCCAGCGCGTCACTGGATCGTCAATTTCTCGGATCGGACCTTTGACATCGTTGCGTGTTCGGCACAGCAAATTGGCGAGCCGGTCACGGGGACAAGCACCTTGGAACGGGTGCTCGAAGCGGCGCATCGGGCGCTCAAGGAAGCAAGCGAGTGAGCTAGCCTTGCCGCTCAATTGAGTGAGTACGGAGGGTCCGCTTTCAGCCGAGGCTGTGTGAAAACACCACCAGTCGACGGACCGGCGAGAAAGCGGCCTATCAGATCGCGTCAGGATCAACGATCGCCGAAGTGCCAAGGGTGTCGAGACCCCTGAAACGCCGTTGAGATCGCGTTTTCACACAGCCTCAGCCTGAAGCTGTCCTTTCTTTCGCGCCCTTGTTGGACCGGCACGCAATAGCCATCGGCAGCCTTCTCGACGCTCAAGGTGCGGAGCCGTACCAGCTGGCCTTGTCCTCGAGGAAGTAGTCGTGGTCCGGGGGCTCGACGGCTTCGCCTTCGAAGACCCCCGCCGGGAACCCGAAGACTGCTGGCAGCCGCACGTCTGCCGTGAAGACATGCGACCCACACTGCTTGCAGAACGAGCGCTGCAAGTTGGGCGTCGGTTTGAACACGCTCAGCCCTTCGGCGTTGTTCATCACGACTTGATCGCGCAGTGCCGTGATCCATGTCGTGAATGCCGCACCGGATAGGCGACGGCACTCCCCGCAGTGGCAATTGACCGGGCGACGCAGCGGGGAAGAGACCGTGACGGAGATGGCACCGCAGTAGCAGGAACCACGGGCGGAAAGAGGCTGGGTCATGGGCGGGCAGATGTCAGGCGGCAAGTCGCCAGCACTATGCCTGCGCTCAATAGCCCCGGCCGCGGTCCACATGGGCAGGAATCACGCCGTCCCTTCGGTAGGCGGCGATATTGGCTGCCACGATGCCGGACGCCGTCTGCCGGTCGGTGGGCGCCGAGATATGCGGCAGCACCGTCACCGCAGGATGCGTCCAGTGCCAGCTTTCGGCCGGCAAGGGTTCGGTGGCAAACACATCGAGCACCGCGTGGCGCAAGGCGCCGCGGTCGAGCGCGCGTCTGAGGGCTTCGTCATCGACGACGGCGCCGCGGGAGAAGTTGATCAACGAGGCCTGGTGGCGCATTCGGCCCAGGGTCGAATCGTTCAGCAGCCCGCGCGTCTGAGCCGTCAGCGGCAACAGGCAGACCACGATGTCACTGCTGGTCAGCACCGCCGCCAGTCCGCCGTCGCCGGCGTGGCAAGTCACACCACTAACCTCGCGCAGGCTTCGGCTCCAGCCCTGCACCTTGAAGCCCGCGGCCACCAGCCGGCGTGCCGCCGCTTCGCCGAGGGCGCCCAGGCCGAGCAGGCCCACGGTCTTGTGTTGCGGCCGCACGTAGTCGAGGGCCTGCCAGAGGCGCTCGCGCTGCTGGCTGGCATAGCGCGGCATGTCGCGGTGCAGATAGAGCGTCCAGGCCAGCACGGCTTCGGCCATCGTCTGCGCCAGCTGCGGGTCAACCAGGCGCACGACTTTCAGCTCCGTGTCGCCGAGCTCGGCCAGCAGGCGCTCGACACCGGCCCAGACGCTGTGCACCCATTGCAGCCGCGGCAGGCAACGCAGGTCTTGCGGGCGCGGATTCGCCACGACTGCGACCGTGCAGACTTGCCGCTCGGCCTCGTCCAGGGCAGCGAGCGGCACGACCCGTTCGTCGGGCATGGCCGACTGCAAGGCGGCGATCCACTCGGCTTCGAAGGGCGAGCCGGGCGTCGCGATGAAAGGCAGCACACCGGTCACGTCGCATAGACCTTGTCGAGGTCGGCGAAGCCCTTGATCTCGATGGGGTTGCCGCTGGGGTCGAGGAAGAACATGGTGGCCTGCTCGCCGGGCTCCCCGACGAAACGCAGGCTGGGCGCGATGACGAAGTCCAGGCCGCGTGACGTGAGGCGATCGGCCAGCGCGCGCCAGTCGGGCATGGCCATCACCAGGCCGAGGTGCGGCATCGGCACCAGGTGCTCGCCCACGCGCCCGGTGTTCGCGACCGCAAAGGGTTCGCCGAGATGCAGCGAGATCTGGTGGCCGAAGAAATCGAAGTCAACCCAGGTGTCGGTGCTGCGGCCCTCGCGGCAACCGAGCAGTTCGCCATAGAAGGCGCGAGACGTGTCCAGGTCACGGACGTGATAGGCCAGGTGGAAGACGCTTCTCATCGTTGCGTGCCGCGCAGGCCGTGCTGCGTGATGTGGGCGATGGGCACGCCGACGTAGAAGATGTGCGCCAGCAGGCCGGCGACGATGTTCCATCCCTCCGGCAACTTCCAGCCGCTGACCCCGGACAGCGGCACGACGACGTAGACCATCGCCACCCAGGTCAGCACGCCGTAGACGCTGCCCCAGAGCCAGGGACGATCCGTCAGCACGCTCAGCCTGAGCGCCGCGAAGAAGTAGATCGCCGCCATCGCGGTGGTGAGGGCGAAATGGCATAGCAGGCCCAGGGCCGCCATCTCCTGGCCGCCCTTCATCGCCGAGGCGCCGGCCAGCCCGCTGGCGATGTATTTCAGGATGCCTGGCACCGTGGCGCCGTGCGAGGTGTAGCTCGCGAACGCGGCCAGGATGTCCAGGGCTCCGGCCACCATGCCGGCCAAGGCTATCGTCACGATTCTGCGCACAAGGTCTCCCCGCGGTCGGGCCAGCAAGCGGCGCATCTTAGGGTGGGGGAACGCCCAAGTGGCACCGTCCGGCGCAGCGGCAAGTGGCTCCAGCATGTGATGATCGCCGCCTCGAATCCGGGTCAGGGACTGGGGATGGTTGCGTTTCGGGTCAGTGTCAGCAACTCGCCATGAGCGTGCGCCATACCCTGGGCTTTCAAGCCATCGCCAAGTCCTTCGGCAGCGTGGCTGTTCTTCACGACGTGAGCTTCGAGCTGACGGCCGGGCGCGCGGTCGGCCTGCTGGGCGAGAACGGCGCGGGCAAGAGCACGCTGATGAAGATCCTGGCGGGCTACGAGGCGCCAAGCGGCGGCGAGCTGAGGTTGGATGGCAGGGCGGTGTGCTTCGACGGCCCGCGTGCGGCCGAGGCGCAGGGCATCGCGATGATCCACCAGGAGTTCGCGCTGGCCGAGGCCCTCACGGTGGCGCAGAACATCTTCCTCGGGCATGAACTCAAGCGCGGCTGGCTGCTGGACGACCGCGCCATGCGCAAGAGCGCCGCGCAGTTGCTGGCCCAGGTGGGCCTGGATTGCTCGCCCGACATGCCCGTGCGCGCCTTGAGCCTGGCGCAGAAGCAGCGCGTGGAGATCGCCAAGGCCCTGCAGCGCCGCGCCCGCGTGCTGGTGATGGACGAGCCCACGGCGACGCTGACGCGCACCGAAGCCGAACAGCTCTTCGGCCTGGTGGACAGCCTCAAGGCCGACGGCGTGACGCTGATCTACATCTCGCACAAGCTGGAGGAGGTCGAGCGCCTGACCGACGAAGTGGTCGTCATGCGCGACGGCCGCTTCGTGACGCGCGCCCCCACGGCCAGCCTCAGCCGGGCGCAGATGGCCAGCCTGATGGTGGGGCGCGAGTTGAGCGATCTGTTCCCGCCCAAGTCCGCCCGGCCGGACGCGGAGCCGCTGCTGAAGGTGCAGGGCCTGAGCGTGCCGGGCTGGGCGCACGACGTGAACTTCGACGTCGCGCCGGGCGAGATCCTCGGCTTCGCGGGCCTGGTGGGGGCGGGCCGCACCGAGTTGTTCGAAGGCCTGATCGGCCTGCGGCCGGGCACGACCGGAAAAGTCGACATCGCCGGCCACGCCGTGCGCTTAGCCAACCCGCGCGAGGCCGCCGACCACGGCCTCACCTATCTCAGCGAAGACCGCAAGGGCAAGGGCCTGCACCTGGACTTCGGCCTGCGCCAGAACCTCACGCTGATGGCCTTGTCACGCTACGCCAGGCCCTGGCTGCGGCCGGCCGACGAGGCCGCGGCGCTGCGGCGTGCGGTCGATGAATTCGGCATCCGCGCGGGTTCGCTCGATGTGCCCGCGCGTTCGCTGTCGGGCGGCAACCAGCAGAAGCTGGCACTGGCCAAGGTGCTGCACCCCGACCCGCGCATCGTCATCCTCGACGAGCCCACGCGCGGCGTGGACGTGGCTGCCAAGCGCGAGCTCTATGGCCTCATCCAGCGCCTGGCGGCCGATGGCCTTGCCGTCATCGTCGTGTCCTCCGAGCTGATGGAGCTCATCGGCCTTTGCCACCGCATCGCCGTCATGCGTGCCGGCCGCCTGCAGACCGTGCTTGATGCCAACGAAGCCACCGAAGACCTGCTGATCGCCCATGCCACTGGAACGCACTGACGCCATCGCCGCGCGCCTTCGTGGCCTCGGCCCTCTCGCCGGCCTGGTCGTGCTGTGCCTGGTCGCCACCTTCCTCAACCCTGAGTTCGCCACCGCCGACAACGCCCTCAATGTGCTGACCCGCACCACCTTCACCGGCATCATCGCGGTGGGCATGTGCTTCGTCATCGTGGGCGGCGGTATCGATCTCTCCGTCGGCTCCATGGCCGCGCTGATCGCCGGCTGYGTCATCCTGTTGATGAACGCGCTCGGCGCCTGTGGCGTGGCACCGGGGCTGGCGGTGGTGGCCGGTGCCAGCTGCGCCGTGCTGCTGGGCAGCCTGCTGGGCTTTGCGCATGGCTGGCTGATCACGCGCGGCCGCATCGAGCCCTTCATCGTCACGCTGGGCACGTTGGGCATCTTCCGCGCGGTGCTGACCTGGGCTGCCGATGGCGGTGCCATCACGCTGGACAACGAGCTGGCCGACGCCTACGCCCCGGTCTACTACGGCACGCTGCTGGGCGTGCCGGTGCCCGTTTGGGTGTTCGCCGTCGTGGCTGTGGCCGCGGCGGCCCTGCTGCAGCGCACCGCCTATGGCCGCCACGTGCAGGCCATAGGCTCCAACGAGCAGGTGGCGCKGTATGCGGCGGTCAAGGTCGATGCGGTCAAGCTGGGCAGCTATGTGGTGCTGGGCGCCATGGTCGGCGTCGCCACGCTGCTCTATGTGCCGCGGCTGGGCTCGGCCTCGCCCACCACGGGTTTGCTATGGGAGCTGGAGGCCATCGCCGCCGTCATCATCGGCGGCACGGCGCTCAAGGGCGGCTCGGGCAGCATCGCCGGCACGGTGGTGGGCGCACTGCTGCTGTCGGTGATCGGCAATGTGCTCAACCTCACCAGCTTCATCAGCATCCACCTGAATGCCGCCGTGCAGGGCACCGTCATCATCGCCGTCGCCTTCATGCAAAGACGGCAACGCTAAGGAGACATCCGCATGCTCACTCGCAGATTCGCCACGGCACTGGCACTCACCGCAGCGTTCGCTGCACAAGCCCAGGCGCCCGTCCACCTCGGCGTCGCCATTCCCTCGGCCGACCACGGATTCACGGCCGGCATCGTCTGGTGGGCCAACCAGGCCAAGAAGGAGCTGGAGGCGGCCAACCCCGGCCTCAAGATCACCGTCAAGGCCGCGGCCTCGGCCGGCGAGCAGGCCAACCAGCTGCAGGACCTGCTGACGACGAACAAGATCAACGCCCTCGTCATCCTGCCGCAGGAGTCGGCCGCGCTGACCAAGCCCGTGCAGCAGCTGCACGGCAAGGGCGTCTATGTGACCGTGGTGGACCGCGGCCTGACGGATGCTTCCGCGCAGGACGCCTATGTGGCCGGCGACAACACCGCCTTCGGCGCCGTGCCGGCCGAGTTCATCGCCAAGCAGCTGGGTGGCAAGGGCGACATCGTCGCGCTGCGCGGCATCCCGACCACCATCGACAACGAGCGCATGGATGCCTTCAAGGCCGGCATCGCCAAGAGCCCGGGCATCAAGCTGCTGGACGCCAAGCATGGCAACTGGAACCGCGATGACGCCTTCAAGGTGATGCAGGACTTCCTGACGCGCTACAAGAAGATCGACGCCGTCTGGGCCGCCGACGACGACATGGCCTTCGGCGTGCTGAGGGCCATCGACCAGGCCAAGCGCACGGACGTGAAGCTGGTGTTCGGCGGCGCCGGCGCCAAGGGCATGGTCAAGATCCTCAAGGACGGCAGCGACCCCCGCATCCAGGCCAATGTGTCCTACTCGCCCAAGTTCATCTACGACGCCATCAAGCTCACCGCCGAGGCGCGCCTGAAGGGCCAGAAGCTGCCGGCCAAGACCATCGTGCCCTCGGTGTTGATCACGCGTGAGAACGCCAAGGACTTCTACTTCCCCGACAGTCCGTTTTGAAGCCCCTCGCCCAGCCGCACACCGCTGAACGCGGTGCGTCTGACCGGTCCCCCGAGGGGACGGCGATGCTTGCGGCATCGAGCCGCAAGCACATCGCCATGGCGGGCCGGCTCGGGAGCGGCCCAGCGCTCGGCCCGGAATACCTCGCACCGCAAACGCGGAATGGATCACCGACATGAGACCTCTGACCCTCTTCACCGGCCAATGGACCGACCTGCCGCTGGCTGAGCTGGCTCCGCTGGCCAAACGCATGGGCTATGACGGCCTGGAACTTGCCTGCGGTGGCGACCACTTCAATGTGCAGCGCGCCTTGAAGGAGACCGGCTATGCCGCCGGCCAGCGGGCATTGCTGGCCGAGCATGGGCTCAAGGTCTACGCCATCGGCAACCACCTGATCGGCCAGGCCGTCTGCGACCTCATCGACGAGCGCCACAAGGCCATCCTGCCGGCGCATGTGTGGGGCGACGGCGATCCCGAAGGCGTGCGCCAGCGCGCCGCGGCCGAGCTGGCCGACACGGCGCGTGCCGCCGCCAAACTTGGCGTGCGACGCGTAACCGGCTTCACCGGCTCGTCCATCTGGCATGCCGCCTATGCCTTCCCGCCCACTTCGCAGGCGTTTTGGGACGCCGGCTTTGCCGACTTCGCGCGCCGTTTCACGCCCATCCTCGATGTGTTCGCGGAGCAGGACGTGAACTTCGCGCTGGAAGTGCATCCCACCGAGATCGCCTTCGACATCGCCACGTCCGAGCGCGCCCTGGCAGCGCTGGACCAGCACCCGCGCTTCGGCTTCAACTTCGACCCCAGCCACCTGGCCTACCAGGGCGTGGACTATGTGCGCTTCATCCGCCAGTTCGCCCCGCGCATCTTCCATGTGCACATGAAGGACGTCTGGTGGGGCCGCGGCGACGGCACGGTCGGCACCTTCGGCGGCAACACCAGCTTCGGCGACCCACGCCGCGGCTGGGACTTCCGCAGTGTGGGCCGCGGCATGATCGACTTCGAATCCATCATCGTGGCGCTGAACGACGTGGGCTATGCGGGGCCGTTGTCGGTGGAGTGGGAGGACAGCCGCATGGACCGCGTGCATGGCGCCACCGAGAGCGCGGCCTACTGCCGGCGTCTGGACTTTCCGCCGGCGCATGGCGCGTTTGACGCGGCCTTCTCGAAGGGCATGGCGTGAAGAAGCTGAGGGTTGCGATGGTTGGCGGCGGTCGTGATGCCTTCATCGGCGCCGTGCACCGCCACGCGATGGCGCTGGACGGCCGCTACGAGCTGGTCGCCGGTGCGCTGTCGTCCACGCCCGAGAAGTCGCTGGCCTCGGGCCGCGACCTGGGGCTGGCCGATGACCGCATCCATGCCGACTGGCGCGCCCTGCTGGCCGACGAACAGTGCCGCCCGGCCAACGAGCGCGTGGATCTGGTCGTCATCGTCACGCCCAACCATCTGCATTTCGACGTTGCGCGCGCCTTTGTCGACGCGGGCTTTCACGTCGCCTGCGACAAGCCACTCGTGCACAGCAGCGCCCAGGCCGGCGAGCTGGTGGCCCTCGTCAAGGCGCGCGGCACCGCCTTTGCCGTGACCTACAACTACACCGGCTACCCGATGGTGCGCGAGGCCCGCGAGCTGGTGCGGGCGGGCGTGATCGGCAAGGTCCGCAAGGTCATCGTCGAGTATCACCAGGGCTGGCTGGCCGGCGCGCTGGAAAGCGCGAGCAACAAGCAGTCGAGCTGGCGCATGGACCCGGCGCAGAGCGGCCCCGGCGGCGCGCTGGGCGATATCGGCACGCATGCCGAGAACCTGCTGCACACCGTTACCGGCCTCGCCATCGAGCAGCTCTGCGCCGAGCTCAGCAGCTTCGGCCCTGGCCGCCAGCTCGACGATGACGCCAGCATCCTGCTGCGCCTCGCCGGCGGTGCGCGCGGCGTGCTGCTGGCTTCGCAGATGGCGGTAGGCCACGAGAACGACCTGCGCCTGCGCGTGTTCGGCGAGCGCGGCAGCCTGGACTGGCGCCAGGAAGACCCGAACCTGCTCATCCACTCGCCGCTGGACGCGCCGCCGCGGCGCCTCACCCGAGGTTCAGCCAACCTCAGCGAAGCCGCCCGCCGCGCCTGCCGGCTGCCGCCTGGCCACCCCGAGGGCTTCATCGAGGCCTTCGCCAACCTCTACACGGAGCTCGCCGGCGACGTGCACGCGGGCACTCGCAGTGGCGACTACCCGCGTGTCGAGGACGGCGCACGTGGCGTGCGCTTCGTCGAACGCGCGGTGGCGTCGAAGGGGCAGTGGGTTGGCTTCCAGGCAGACTGAAGCGCGCCTCAGCGGTGGCCCTGTGCGCAAACGAACACATGTCCGTGGCGTTGCCATCGCGTTGATCTTCAAGTGGGCGGCCATCCTCGCATTCGCGTACTCGGTGGCAGCCATCAACCGGAATGCCGCTGAGTCGAGCGGCGTTCTGAACCCCTTGGCCACCGCGCCGTTCGCGTTCTACTCCATGGGTTGGTATGTATCCCAGGGGGCCGGCGCTCTGATTGCTGCTTTGGCCGGTTGCCTCTGCGTGCATTTCGCTCCAGCAAACACATGGCGAGCTCCGGCAATGCTGGCTCTGGCGTATCTCTGCATGGGCGCCTTGAGTGTTCCCGCTGCGGCTGGCGTACTGCTCGGCGTCTATTGGGTTTTGGCAAGTCCGGTGAGCCTTTTGCTGGGTGTTCTTGTCTACAAGCGCTTTGAGGGTGCGCATGCCCAGTAGTGAGCCTATGAATTCCGGCGACGAAGCAAAGTCCAACCGTTCGCCGGCGCGCGCATTGACGGCCTGGCTGTTGACCGCGGCCCTCATGGCCGGATGCGCCGCGCCGCCGCCACCGGTGTTCGACCTCGGCAATATTCCGGTTGATGCGCAACTGGCCCTGAGCCCGAGCGGGCAGCGGTTGCTGGTGACCTGGCCAGGCAAGGCGCCCAGGGCCGAGGCGAGATTGCTGACGTTTTCCGGCAAGACGGTCGCGTCGATCCGGACGGTGCCGCTGCCGGACGACACCTTCAACATCGCCTACGGCCGCAGCGAAGACCACCTGGTCGTGACAACGCTGAATCGGCAGCAGGCGAGCGCCTTGGTGCGTATCGATCTGCAGAGCGACGCGCGCACGGTGCTCTACACCGGCGCAGCGCGGATGGGCTTTCCGCTGGAACTCGGCGATGACGAGCATGTCTTCCTGGAAGCCACGCAGCCCGGCGGGCGCTTCGGCCTGTGGCGCCGCCTCCAGGGCCGGCAGAAGACCTTGCTGCATGAGCAGATCTACGGCCGCGCGACCCAGCTCGATCACGTTCAAGGCACTCTGTTCCTGAATCATCCAACGAAGCCACTCAGCTTCCAGGCCTTGCAGGGCAGCCTCCCGGCGGGCTTGCAAGGGCTGGTGGACGCCTCGACCTTCATGATCCATTGCGCGGACAAGGACCCGCTCACCTGCGTGCGTTCGCATCTCTTCTTCGGGCCGACGGGCCAAAGCTTCGGAACGATGGAGATCTTCAGTGGCAAGCGCCGCTGCAAGGTCAGCGGCCAATGGATGGACGAACGCGAGATGCTGATTTCTCGCGACGGCAGCGCCGTGGTCTTTCACGCGCCGATCGGAGGGCGCGACGGACCGAGGGCCATCTATCGGGTCAGGAACGAGGGTGGCAGTTGCACGGCGGAGCAGGTTCAACTCGAGGGAAGCGGCGGTTGATGAACCGGCAGTAGCGGGCTGCGGCCCGTCGCCACCGGATGCGCCTGGGCGGCGTGGCCATATCCTTGGCGGGTTTGATTCACTGTGCCCACCGCATTTCAGCCGACAAGAATTCAATGGAAATACCTCGCCTCAGCGTGCGGGCCCTCGCGGTTGGGCTCGTGACCATGCTTGCACTGGACTTGATGACCGGCATCGCCGTGCTGGTTCTTTGGCCCGGCGATACCAGCACATCAGCCGATGTCGCAGCGCTGGCTGCACAGCCTGCATACCTGGCAATGACGTTCGTGTTGGGGACCCTGACGACGGCCGTAGGCGGCGGCGTCTGCGCTCGCCTCGCGCCGACACTTCCGTACTGGAACGCCGCGGCCTTCGGCGTGCTCAGTGTGGTCGTGGGGTTGCTTCTGTCCGATCTGACCCAGCCTTTGTGGTTCACCGTGATGGCCATCTTGGTCACGATCCCGGCTGCCGTCTATGGTGCCCATGTAGGCCTGAAACGAAGGCGATGACGGCGAGCATTCGCTCAAGCCGACGTCCGTTTTGCGCTAGCTGTCATTGATACCGCCAAGTCCACCGACCACTTCATAACACCCCTCGGCCGCTCGCGCGGTAGTGCTTTCATGGCGCCGTCGATGTGCCGGGTCTTGGCGCTCCGCGCGAGAGGGTCAGGCATTGCTCAAGCTAGGCCTTGAAACTTAAGCCCTGACTCTGAGCCTTGCACGACCCCGAGCCTGCGAGCCTGATTCTGCAGGTTTCGGCCGCTCATACCTTGGCGAGGAAGGCCGCCGCATCACCCGCTTCACACTTCCAGTCTGCGAAGACCCCGACCAGATTGCATTCCACGCAGCGGCAAGCGATGTAGTACCAGCGCACGTCATGTGTGCCCTCGTACACGGAAACGCCGGACATCAGCTCGAACACCTCGTTCTCGCACACGCACTCGTGCGCCTCGGGCACAGCTTCTTCAACGTAGTCCGCGCTGTCGCCCATCAGATGTTCCTGCCCGCAGTCGGTGCAGGTGCGGATCGCCACGCCAGCTTCTTCGTCGCTCTGCAGCGCGAAGGTCCGGCACCCGCAGTCGCATTTGGACGCGGCAAACCGGACAGCCTMATGGCGATTCGCAACGCTGTAGCTGCGCAGCTCGGCCTGGGTGTCGCCGGACGTCGTCCCGTACCAGAACTCGCCCTTCTTCGTCAGCGCCATTGATGCTGCTCCATTCTTCAAGGTGGGCTTCCCGGCAGGCCTGACGCCAGGCTCGCCCCGATCATCTGGATTTTGCCTGGAGGCCTGGCGAGTCGTCGTCAAGGGCCCGGGTCGGGGTGGTCGTCGACAAAAGCTGCGGACATCCTTAAATGCCGACTCTTGGAGATTGCAGCCATGCGGCGGCCTATCCGATTCGAACGGCTCCTATCAGCCTGAAGCGGTCAGCGGCTAGGCGCCCGCACGCCGGGTCTTAAAGGCGGTGCGCTTGCCGCACCTGCGCTGCTGCAAGCGTCCCAACGTGCTTAAGCGCGCGCCGGTGTGTCTCGTCCCAGTCCCCGCCGAGACCCAGCCGAACACAATGGCGG
This sequence comes from Roseateles sp. P1_C1_2, assembly GCF_056406535.1. NCBI lineage: Bacteria > Pseudomonadati > Pseudomonadota > Betaproteobacteria > Burkholderiales > Sphaerotilaceae > Roseateles > Roseateles sp. P1_C1_2. The sequence continues at coordinate 27,166 of NZ_JBFUAB010000015.1, read as the reverse complement.
AAGTGGTCGGTGGCACTGAACATGGTGCCCGGTGAAACGACGATGCCCTCCGCCAAAGCCGCCTGGTGAAGCCCGAGCGCGTCAGTGCCGAGCGGCAGCTCCACCCACAGGATCAGACCGCCTGCCGGGTTGGTCACCCGCGTGCCGGGCGGGAAATGGCGGGCGACGAGGCTGCGAGCTTCGTCGACGCGGGTCGCAAGCGCGTCGCGCAGGCGGCGCCGGCCGGCTTCGACGCCGGGCTGTGTCAACAGATCGGCCAATGCTTGCTCAAGCACGGTGGACTGGCTGCCGCTGGTGGCTTGCTTGAGTCGCGCGACCTGGCCGCTCCAGCGGCCGGCGTCCACCCAGCCCAAGCGCAACCCGGGCGCCACAGTCTTGGAAAACGAACCGCAAAGCATGACATGGCCGGTTGGATCGAACCCGCGCACGGCGCGACGGTGCTCGTCGCTTGCGGCGAGGTCGTTGCACAGCACGTCTTCGATGAGCGGTATACGGCGCTCGGCCACCAACTGCGCCAGGCGTCGGCGCTCGGCGAGCGGCATGCAGGCGCCTATCGGATTTGAAAGCGTGGGCACGGCCAGCACGGCCTTCACGGGYTGGGTGTCGAGAGCGAGTTGCAGCGCGTCGACAGACAAGCCGGTGCGTGGGTGAGTGGGAATCTCCAGCGCACGGAGATGCAAGCTCTCCAGGATGACGAGGAAGCTGAAAAGCGTCGGCGATTCCAGCGCCACCACATCACCCGGCCGGGTTACCGAACGCAGGCACAGCGCAATGGACTCCAGGCAGCTGTTGGTGACGACGATGTCGCGCGGGTCGAGCTGACAGCTCAAATAGAGCCCATGCCGGGCAATGGCGCGGCGCAGGCCGTCGTCGCCCGGGCCGATGGCATAGCGTGTCAGCGAGGCACCATGGCGTTGCGCGGCACGGGCCACAGCCCGTCGCACGCGATCCTGCGAGAACAGCTCAGGGCTGGGGCAGGCGGCTCCAAAGGAGACGTAGCTCGGGTCGTGCGCAAGCTGCATGACGCGTTCGGCCAGCGAGCTGACGTCCACGGCGAGTGAACTCGTTGGCGGGTTGGAAACCTCGGGTTCGGGCAGGCCGGGCGGCCGTGCCGTGACGAAGTAGCCCGAGCGAGGCCGGGCTTCGATGAGGCGCGCGTCTTCCAGCAGCCGATAGGCCTGCACGACCGTGCCGAGTGACACGCCGTGGCGGCGCGAAAGCTCGCGCACCGAGGGAATCCGCTCGCCACGCGCCAGAGTCCCGTTACGGATGGGCGCGGCGACGCTGTCGGCGATCCGCAGGTACAAGGTTGCGGGCTCCGCGGGCTCAGGCACTGCTGACATCCAGGCATTCTGTCCTTGTGCGGAGCGGTCTGACTGGCACAGACGGCGATGGATGCAGCTGGTACAGCCGTCCCTGGGTGCAATCTGTGCCGGTCAAACCGGCTCGTCACTGTGGCTGTGCGGATCGCTCCGGTGAGCCTATCGTGAACGCCAAGCCGAAGCACTGAAAGGATCACCATGCTCACTGTCTACGGATTTGCCAAGGTCAATGCCGGCGCGCGCACCCACACCCGCGACCTCCGCGTGCTCTGGGCTCTGGAAGAGATGCAGCTGCCCTTCGAGGTCGCCGGCTTGGACCATCCGGCACACGACCTGAACACCGAGGCCTATCGCCGGCTCAGTCCGTTTGAGCAGATCCCGGCGATCGACGACGACGGGATGGTGGTGTCTGAATCGGCCGCCATCGTCCTTTACCTGGCGAAAAAGGCCGGCCAGCTCATTCCGGCAGACTTGGCGGGCGAGACGCAGGTGTCGCGCTGGTGCTTTGCTGCATTGAGCACGGTCGAGCTGCCCTTGATGGCGCTGATGGTGCATGACTGGACGGCCGACGGTGGCTGCGCCAAGCCCCGCAAGTTCCTGGTCGGATGGGTCCATCGCGTGTTGGGCAATCTGGAGCGCTGGCTGACCGGGCGCGAGTTCGTCGCGACAGACAGTTTCACGGCCGCGGACATCCTGATGGCCCACGTGCTGTCGGCAGGTGTCAAGGACGAAACCCTGATCACGCCCTACCCTGGCGTCGTGGCATACCGCGACCGGTGCCTGGCGAGGCCGGCATGGCAGCGAGCGTTCAAGGCCTATTGCGAGAGGGTGGAGGCGGCCTGATGGCCTGTGCCGCGCACTCGGCCCAACATCGCGCAGAACCGCACGCTCGTGGAATTGCATACCTGGCTCCTCTACCTTGCCGCCGTCCTCGGCCTGTCAATGTCGCCCGGCCCTAACGGCCTGCTGGCGCTGACGCATGGCGCTGTGCACGGATGTCGCAAGGCCGCGTTCACCGTCATGGGCGGTGCCACAGGTTTCGTCGCCGTCATCGCGCTGTCGATGTTCGGCATCGGTGCGCTCCTGCAAACCTCGGCCACGGCACTGACTATCATGAAGTGGGTCGGTGGCGTCTATCTGGTGTGGTTGGGCGTCCAGGTGTGGCGGTCGCCTCCGGTGGGCGTCTCTGCGGCGGACACCACCGAAGCGGCCACCGGCGGCGCCCTGTTTCTGCAGGGGCTTCTGTCGGCCGTGACCAACCCCAAGGTGCTGTTGTTCTTCAGCGCCTTTCTGCCCAGCTTCATCGATCCGGCGCGTCCGATCTCAACCCAGTTCCTCTTCATCGCTGGCACCTTCGCCGCCGTCGAGGTCGCCACCGAGATGCTGATCGCAGGCATGGCTCAGCGCGTCACCGCTTGGCTGGCCCGGGCGGGGCGAGGTTTCAATCATGTGTGCGGCGCCATCATTGCGGCCATTGGAGTGCTGTTGCCGCTGAAAGGCTAGAGCACGTTGACATTGCGACTGCTGGTTGGCAGCAGATCCGCTGTTGAAAGGCGGCAACCAGCCTGAAGCGGAGCCCGAGGCCGCACACAATCCGCTCGCCAGCTTGTAAATTCCCAGGCATCGCCCACGCCCGCTCCACGACCTCATGCCCAAAACCCCTCACAAGCCTTTCGTCATCGGTGTGGCAGGCGGCAGCGGCAGTGGCAAGTCGACGGTGACGCGTCAGGTGTTGGCCGCCATCGGGCCGGAGAAGGTGGCGGTGGTGATGCAGGATGACTACTACCGGGACCAGTCCCACATGCCGCCCGAGGACCGGCGCAAGCAGAACTACGACCATCCCGATGCCTTTGACTGGCCGCTGATGGCGCAGCACCTGGCCGCGCTGCGCAAGGGTGAGGCGATCGAGATGCCGGTGTATGACTTCTCGGCCGACAACCGCTCCAGCGAAACCATCACCGTGAAGCCCGCACCGGTGATCGTTGTCGAGGGCCTGTTCGCCTTGTACGACACCAGGCTGCGCAACATGATGTCGCTGAAGATCTATGTGGACACGGCCTCGGACGTGCGGTTCATCCGTCGGCTGCAGCGCGATATTTCGGAGCGTGGCCGCAGCACCGAGTCGGTGGTGAGCCAGTATCTGGAAACCGTGCGCCCCATGCACAAGCAGTTCATCGAGCCGACCAAGCGCAACGCCGACGTGATCCTGCCGCACGGTGCCAACGGTCCGGCGGTAGACATCATCACCACCAAGGTGATGAGCTTGTTGCGCGATTTCGAGCGGGGCTGAGCCCCAGGCGCCCGTCGCCCCAACCGGCGAGCCGCAGGATTCCCCTCAGTCCAGCACGACCTCGGTGCGGATGATGCCGGCGCGCTCCGCGCTGGCCGACAGTGCCAGCCGCGTGCCCACCGGCGCGCGCACGACCCACTCGGCCACCGCGCGGTCGCCCGTGGGCTGCTTGTTGGGCAGGAAGGCGAGCTGGCTCTGCTTGGGCGCGTGGCCCTCGAGCTGCGGGCCTTCCATGCGCTCCTTGCCGCTGACCAGGCTGATGGCCGGGTCGCCGCTGGGCAGGTGGATCTCGAACATGACGCCCCGCACCGCCTTGCGCTCCAGCGCCCGCTGCGTCACATAGGCCGGCAGATAGCCCGCATTCGCGACCGCCAGGCGCACCCGCCACATGTCGGGGCCCAGCGCCCGCACCTCGGTGCGGATCAGCTCCAGCTTGGGCAGGCTCATCGCGATCTGCGTCATCCACGCCGGGAAGCGCGCGGCCTCGCGTTCGCGCAGGGCCGGCGGCGGGTTGCGCCAGTAGTTCATCTTGTCCCAGCCACCGATCTCGACGGCGCCGAGCTGCGGATGCTGGAAGGGCGTCCAGGCGACGTGGGCCTGGCCGCCGCACTGCTCGTCGCTCCACTTCAGCAGCTTGACGTCGTCCTCGACCGGGTGCTGGCGGTACCAGTCGATGTACTTCTCGATCTCGACGCCGGCTTCCTTGCTGGGCGACCACAGCTCCACCACCCAGAACAGCGCGCCCAGGTGCTCGTAGACCCAGTCCTGTGTGCCGGTGATGACGTCCTTGGGGTGGTAGCGGAATTCCTCGTAGATGCTGATGGCAGGGTAGCCCGTGTGCTTCTCGCCCAGCGCCGAGAAGTTCTTGATCAGCCACAGGTCCTCGGGCGTCATGTCCTTGTCGCTGCGCGTGCCGCAGGGGCGCAGGATGACGCCGCTGTGCGTGTGATAGCTGATGGCCGCGCCGATGTTGGGGTGCTGGGTGATGAAGTCCACCATGGCCCGCACTTCCGGCTCGCTGGTCGGGTAGGGGCCGGCGCCCATCTGCTCGAACTCCTGGCGCCATTCGCCAGGGAAGTTGCGGTTCAGGTCCAGCCCTTCGCGGTCGGGGTTGATCCTGACCGTCAGCCCGTCGTGGTTCTTGATGAAGCCCTCGGGGATGAGGCGGTAGTACTCGCCGCCCTGCTCGCCCGGTTCGCGGGGCACCATCAGGCGCGGGTCGGCCGCGTGCTTCTTGTAGCCACCGTGCGGGTCGGGCACGCGCATGGTCAGGATGCGGCCATCGCCGTCGACGTCCTCGATGGTCAGGCCGTCGACCGGCTCCTCGGTGTAGGGGTAGGGCCGGGTCGAGCTGCGGATGTGGCGCGGCCGGTCGGCCAAGGCCAGCTCGGCGCCATCGGGATTGAGGCGCGGCACGATGTAGAGGGTGCGCGTGTCCAGCAGGCGGTTCACCTGCTGGGCCTCGGCCGACGTGCCGCCATGCATGTTGAGCAACTGGTGCACGTAGTAGATGCAGGTCGTCGATGCGGTCAGCTCGGCGGCGTGGATGTTGCCGTCTATCCACATCGCCGGCTTGTCGATGTCCATGCCGCTGGCCAGGTTCGTGATGACGACGACCCAGATGTCGCGGCCCTCGTAGCTCTTGCCGATGGAGCGCACCGACACCAGGTTGGGGCGGGCCTCGGCATAGGCGAACAGCAGGGCCGTCAGTTCGTCGTAGCGGTAGAAATGGTCGAAGCGCGGAGTGGGCAGTGGGGTGGGCATGGCGGCGGTGTCTGTCTTGATGTGGCCCCAAGAACTAGGGGCCTGGAATGCGGCGGATTGTCTGGAGACGGCCCACGCCGGTGCCCAAGGGTTTGCCCTTCATTGCCCCTTGAACAGGGCCTGGAACTGTCGCGACACCGGCAGCTTGTCGTCACGGCCGCGCAGCGTGACGACCATGGTGCCCTCGTCCACGCGGATGGCCTTGGCGATGCAGCGGCTGTTGACGAGCACGCTGCGGTGGATCTGCCAGAACTGCTCCGGGTCGAACTGCGTCAGCAGCTCGCGCAGCGGCGTGCGAATCAGCGCGTCGCCACTCTGGTGGACGACGCGGGTGTAGCGCTGGTCGGCCTCGAAGTAGATGATTTCTTCCGGCGGGATCAGCAGCACGTCGCGCCCGACGCTGGCCTGGATGGGGCGCGGCACCGGTTTCGCCTGCGGCAGGCTGGCCAGCAGGCGCTGCAGGGCCGTCGTGTCCGCCGTCGGTTGGGCCAAGCGCGCGCGCAGCCGGGCCAGCGTCTGCGCGAGGCGCTCGTCGTCGACGGGCTTGAGCACATAGTCGACCGCACCGGCGTCGAAGGCCGCCAGCGCGTGGTCGTCGTAGGCCGTCACGAAGACGATCAGCGGCGGCTGGGCCAGGGCGGACAGGCGGCGCGCCACCTCCAGCCCGGTGAGGCCGGGCATGCGGATGTCGAGGAAGGCGATGGCCGGCTCATGGGCCAGGCAGTCGTCCCAGGCCTCGGCACCATTGGTGCTGGCGGCGACGATGTCCAGCTCGGGCCACAGGCGGGCCAGTGCCGCGCGCAGCTGCTCGCGCGGGGCCTCCTCGTCGTCGGCGATCAGGGCGGTGAAGTTCATGGCAGGGGCAGGGTCAGGGTGGCAGTGCAACCGGGCGTGGCGTCGGTCAGCGTCAGCGTGGCGCTGGGGTAGGCGCCGAGCAGGCGGCGCCGGGTGTTGGACAGGCCCACGCCCTCGGTCCAGCCGGGTGTGAGGCCCGGGCCGTCATCGGTGATGGTCAGCACCAGGCGATCGGCCTCGTGGCGTGCGGCGATTTCGACATGGCCGCCGCGCAGCTGGGGCTCGATGCCGTGGGCGATGGTGTTCTCCACCAGCGTCAGCACGATGCCCGGCGGCACCGGGCTGTCCAGGTCGACCTGCATGTCGATGCTGAAGGCGAGCCGCGCACCCAGCCTGGCCTGCATGATGGTCAGGTAGCGGCGCACCATTTCCATCTCTTCGGCCAGCGGTTGCAGCTCGCGGTCGAACATCGGCAGCGTCGCGCGCAGATAGGCCGTGAAGTCGCGCAGCAGCGGTGCGGCGCGGGCATCGCCGGTGTCCACCCAGTGCTGCAGCGAGGCGAGGGTGTTGAACAGGAAATGGGGCTGGATCTGCGCCGCGGCCAGGCGCGTCTGCAGGCGCAGCGCAATGTCCTGCTCGGCGAGCTCGCGCAGCCGCGCCTCGATCTGCTCCACGCGGTAGACGGTCAAGCCCCACCAGGCCGACAGGATGGCCGTCATGACCACCACCGCCAGCGCCGCGTGGTCGATGGCGGCCTCGCGCCAGCCCGTCCTGATCAGCACGACGAAGAACACCGCGACGACCGCCGCAATGCCGTAGCAGGCGATGTTCAGCCGGCGCCGGCTCGGGTTGCGCCAGAGCCCGCGCGCCACGGCCAGCGCAACGGAGGTGATGAACAGCGACAGGAACCACGCCACCGGCCGCGTGCCCTTGGACATCTGGTGCGAGAACGCGGCCAGCAGCAGGATGACGTTGACGAAGACGTACTGGTCTATGCCCGACGGCCAGGCCTGGTCGCCGCCACGGGCCATCTCCGCGGGCGTGAAGACACGGCGCGAGCCGGGATAGAACCATTGGACATAGTCGTCGAGGCGAGGCATGGCGGCAGTCTAGGAGGCGGGGCGGTGGCACGGCGCCAATCGGGCGGCGAATGGCGGGCTGGAACGCCTGAATGGCAGAGTCGACCGATCGGTCGGGAAACGTGCAGAATGCCCGCATGCCTTCCTGGACCTCCCTCGACCTGCAGCGCCGCGGCGACGGCGTGGCCGTGCTGACGATGAACCGCCCGGCCGTCTTCAATGCCTTCGACGAGACGCTGATCGCCGAACTGGATGCGGCCTTCGCGCAGCTGGGCGACGACGCCGGCGTGCGCGCCATCGTGCTGGCCGGCTCAGGCAAGCATTTCAGCGCCGGTGCCGACCTGCAGTGGATGCAGCGCGCCGCCGCCGCCTCGCAGGACGACAACCTCGCCGACGCGCGCCGCTTCTCGGCCATGCTGGCGCGCATTGCCGAGACCCCGAAGCCGACGATCGCCCGCGTGCAGGGCGCGGCCCTGGGTGGCGGCGTCGGCCTGGTGGCCGCCTGCGACATGGCCGTCGCCGCCGAGGCGGCGAGCTTTTCGGTCAGCGAGGCCCGCATGGGCATCCTGCCCGCCGTCAWCGGCCCGCACCTCGTCAACGCCGTGGGCCTGCGCGAGGCGCGCCGCCTGGCGCTGACGGCCAGCCGCATCGATGCCACCGAAGCCATGCGTGTCGGCCTCGTGCAGCGCGTCGTGCCGGTCGAGGGGCTGGACGCGGCCGTCGACGCCTTCATCACCGAGCTGCTGGCCTGCGGCCCCGCCGCCCAGGGCGAGATCAAGCAGCTCTATGCCCAGCTGTCGCCCGGCCCGGTCACCGCCGAGGTGCGCGAGCTGACGGCCCAAACGATTGCCCGCGTGCGCAAGACGCCCGAGGCCCGCGAAGGCTTCGCCGCCTTCCTGGCCAAGCGCAAGCCCAACTGGACGGCCTCCGAATGAATCTGAACAACTCCCGCATCCTCGTCGTCGGCGCCGGCCTGATGGGCGCCGGCATCGCGCAAGTGGCCGCCCAGGCCGGCCACGAGGTGGCCCTCTTCGACGCCCGCGCTGGCGCCGCCGAGGCCGCCAAGAGCAAGCTCTCGGCCACGCTGGGCGGCCTGGTCACCAAGGGCAAGCTGACCGCGGATGCGGCCCAGGCGACGCTGGCGCGCATCACGCCGGTGGAGGCTCTCGGCAGCGCCGACCTCGTCATCGAGGCCATCGTCGAGAACCTGGAGGTGAAGCGCGCGCTGTTCGCCGAGCTGGAGACCTTGCTGCCCGCCGACGCCGTCATTGCCACCAATACCTCGTCCATCTCGGTGACGGCGCTGGCGCGCGGTATGCACAAGCCCGAGCGCCTCGTCGGCATGCACTTCTTCAATCCGGTGCCGCTGATGAAGCTGGTCGAGGTGGTGTCCGGCCTGGGCACTGCGCCCGAGGTCGCGCAGGCCGTCTTCGAGCTCGCCGGCCGCTGGGGCAAGACGGCGGTGCACACGCGCTCGACGCCGGGCTTCATCGTCAACCGCATCGCCCGGCCCTATTACGCCGAGACGCTGATGCTGTTGCAGGACCGTGCCGCGGCGCCCGAGCTCATCGACGCCTGCCTGCGCGCCGCGGGATTTCGCATGGGCCCCTGCGAGTTGATGGACCTGATCGGCCACGACACCAATTTCGCGGTGACCAACTCCGTCTTCGCGGCCAACTTCCACGACCGCCGCTTCACGCCGTCGCTGGTGCAGCAGGAGCTGGTGGATGCCGGTTTCTTTGGCCGCAAGAGCGGGCGCGGCTTCTACCGTTACCCGGAAGGGCCGCCGGCGCTGCCGGCCGTCAACATCGCGCCGCCGCGGGCGGCCCGCCTCGTCGTGCATGGCCGTGGCGCGCTGGCCGAACGTTTCGTCGCCAACCTGCCGGAGGCGGTGCGCGAGCTGGACAGCGACTGGGTCGGCCTGGCCGTCGACGGCCGCCAGCTGCGCCTGACCGATGGCCGGCGTGCGCGCGATTTCGGCCCGGGCGCGGCGGTCTTTGATTTGCCGCTGGCGCCCAGTGGTGACATCGCCTATGCCGGCGATGCACGCACCGCCGAATGGCTGACCTGGTTAGGGCTGACGCCGCGCGCCGTGGCCGACCTGCCCGGCCTCGTCGTCGCCCGCACGATCGCGATGCTGATCAACGAGGCGGCCGATGCCGTCGCCCAGGGCGTCTGCGACGAGGCCGGCGCCGACGCGGCGATGAAACTGGGCGTCAACTATCCCGCCGGCCCCTTCGAATGGCTGGCCTTCTGGAGCGCCGCACCCGTCGTCGCACTGCTGGACCGACTCGATCAACACTACCGCGGCGAGCGCTATCGCGTGTCGCCGTATTTACGGTGAGCCCCTCGCCCAGCCCTGCGCCGCTGAACGCGGGCATGTCTGGTCGATCCCCCGCGGGGACGGCGATGCTTGCGGCATCGAACCGCAAGCACATCGCCAGCCGGGCCGGCTAGGGAGCGGCCCGTCGCTCGGCCCGCAAATCCGAACATGCAATTGGAGACTTCAATGAATCACGCTTTTATCTGCGACGCGATTCGCACGCCCTTCGGCCGCTACGGCGGCGCGCTGTCCTCCATCCGCACCGACGACCTGGGCGCCCTGCCCATCAAGGCGCTGATGGCGCGCAATGCGAATGTCGACTGGGCCCAGGTCGCCGACGTCATCTATGGCTGCGCCAACCAGGCCGGCGAGGACAACCGCAATGTCGCCCGCATGGCGGCGCTGCTGGCCGGCTTGCCGATGGACGTGCCCGGCAGCACGGTCAACCGCCTGTGCGGTTCGGGCATGGACGCCATCGGCACGGCCGCGCGCGCCATCCGTGCCGGCGAGGCCGGGCTGATGATCGCCGGCGGTGTCGAGAGCATGAGCCGCGCGCCCTTCGTGATGCCCAAGGCCGAGTCGGCCTTCAGCCGCGCCAACGCGGTCTATGACACCACCATCGGCTGGCGCTTCATCAACAAGCAGATGAAGGCGCTGTACGGCGTCGACGCCATGCCCGAGACGGCCGAGAACGTGGCGGCCGATTTCGGCATCGAGCGCGAGGCCCAGGACCGCATGGCGCTTGCTTCGCAGATGAAGGCGATTGCGGCGCAGAAGCGCGGCTTCTTCGAGCGCGAGATCGTGCCGGTGGAAGTGCCGCAGAAGAAGGGCGATCCGGTTCGCGTGCTGCTCGATGAGCACCCGCGCGAGACCAGCATCGAGGCGCTCGCCAAGCTGAAGGGCGTCGTCAAGCCCGACGGCAGCGTGACGGCCGGCAACGCCAGCGGCGTCAACGACGGCGCCTGTGCGCTGCTGCTGGCCAGCGAGGCCGAAGCGGCCCGTCATGGCCTCAAGCCCCGCGCCCGTGTCGTCGGCATGGCCACCGCCGGTGTCGCGCCGCGCATCATGGGCATAGGCCCGGCGCCGGCCACGCGCAAGGTCATGGCGCTGACCGGCCTGACCCTCGCGCAGATGGACGTCATCGAGCTGAACGAGGCCTTTGCGGCCCAGGGCCTGGCCGTGCTGCGCGACCTCGGTCTGGCGGATGACGACGCCCGCGTGAACCCCAACGGCGGCGCCATCGCGCTGGGCCACCCGCTCGGCGCCAGCGGTGCGCGCCTCGTGACGACGGCGATCAACCAGCTCGAGGTGACGGGCGGCCGCTATGCGCTGTGCACGATGTGCATCGGCGTCGGTCAGGGCATCGCGCTGATCGTGGAACGCGTCTAGCTATTCCAGAAACAGCCTGGAGATGCCCTTCAGGCTGACCAGATTGCCCGGGTTGCTGGTCTCGTTGAGCACGCCGGCCATCCGTGCCAGCAGGCGCTGGCTCTTCTTGGCGCGCCAGATCAGCAGGTCGGCCAGCCAGGGGTGGGCGTTGACGCGGTTGGCGCGTTCGTAGAGGTCGAACTTGGGCTTGAGGGCCGTGAGGGCGGCTTCGTAGGCGGCGCGGGCCGCGGCGTCGTCGGCGTGGCCGAGGATGGCGTCGGCCGCCAGCATGCCGGTCTCCATGGCCTTGCCAATGCCTTCGCCGGTGAAGGAATAGGTGCTGCCTGCCGCCTCGCCGGTGACGAGCAGGCCGGGCCGTGTCCATTGGGCGCCGGCCAGCGTGCAGCGCAGCGGAGCGCCCTTCAGCTCGCCCACCAGTTCGCCGACCCGCATCAGTTCCGCCGCGGGTTCGTACTTGGCGATGAAGGCATCGAAGATGGCGCGCAGGTTGACGTCCTTTTTCTGGCCCTTGCCGCCGAGGTCTCGATGGCTGTCCGTCACGCCGACGCCGATGTTGAAGTGGCCGTCGGGTGCCGGGAAGATCCAGCCATAGCCCGGCCGCACCGATTTGTCCCAGACGACTTCCAGCGCCTTGATCCTGCCGACCATCTGCGGCGCCTTCACATAGCCGCGCAAGGCCACGCCGCTGGGCGTGTGGCGCTCGCACATGCCGGCGGCCGTCAATGCCTTGGGGACGGCGCCGGTCGCGAGCACGACCCAGCGCGCAGGGATCTCGACGATCTCGTCACCTCGCTTCAGCCGGGCGCCGACGACGCGGCCGTCGACCTCCAGCGGCGCCTCGAAGCGCGCCTGCTCGAAGCGCGCGCCGGCGTCGCGGGCGGCGCGCAGCAGCAATGCGTCCAGCTCCTTGCGCGGCAGCACCGCCAGCGTGCCGGGCACGTCGATGCGCCCACCGCGCGGGCCGATGCAGCCGACGTGGCTCACGGCCTCGGCGCGGCGCATGACTTCGTCCAGCAGGCCCAGGCGGGCCAGGGCCTTGTGGGCATCCGGGATCAAGCCGTCGCCGCAGATCTTGTCGCGGCCGGGCGGGTGTTGGTCGACCAGCAGCACTGACACGCCGGCACGGGCCAGTGTGCGCGCGCAGGCGCTGCCGGCGGGGCCGGCTCCGATGACGAGAACGTCGGGAATGGGATCGGTGGCTGTCATGGCAAGGGCAGGAGCGGCGCGCATTCTCGCCCCCGAAATGAAAAAGGCCCGCCGAGGCGGGCCTGAAGAGGCCGGCGCGAAGCCGGCCGGATCACGTCATCAGAACGTGTAGGTGCCGGTCACGTAGACGGTGCGCATCAGCGGGCTGGCGTAGCGCGGGTCATAGGCAACCTGGTGGCCCGAAGAGTCACGCAGCGTCAGCGGCGGGGCCTTGTTCAGCAGGTTGGTGACGCCCAGACGCAGTTCCAGCGCCTTGCTCCACTTGTAGCTGCCCTGGTAGTCGATGGTGTAGTACTCCGGCACATTCAGCGCGATGGTCGTGTTCTTGCCCGTCGACAGGTCACGAACGGTCTGCGCACGGTCCTGGTACTTGCTGCGGTACTTGAACTGCAGCGAGTTGGTCAGGGCGCCGGTTTGCAGCTTGGCCTGCGCGGTCAGGATGTTGCGGAAGGTCACGGCGGCGTTTTCGCCGTAGTGGCCCAGGCTGTCCGTGAAGTCGTTGCTCGTGCCTGCACGGGTGTACGAGGACTCGATGATGTACGTGCCAGACACCGAGGTCGTCAGGCGGCCGACGCCACCGATTTCCGTGCGGCCTTCGAGTTCCCAGTCGATACCCTTGGTGATGGCCTGACCGATGTTGGTCGACAGGGCCATGAAGGCGTAGAAGTTCGACGTTTCAGCCGGCTGCTTGTACGTGGTGAACAGGCTCTGGTACTTCTGCGGATCGCCGAAGGCCTGGTTGGCCGACACGCCGCTGACGGCGTCGCGCAGCTTGACTTGCCAGTAGTCCAGGGCCGCGCTGAAGTTCGAGCTCGGCTCGATGCGCACGCCCAGGGTGGCCTGCTTGGACTTCTCGGGCTTCAGGTTCTCGTTGCCGCCGCTCAGCTGCGTGTACTGGGCCTTGCCAGGCTTGCAAGGCGGCGAACCGCTGCCGTCGCCAGGGAAGGGGCAGTCGTAGCTGGAGGCGGTCACGCCGTTGGAGACCAGCGGCTGGGCGATGTCCAGCATGTCCGGGGCCTTGAAGCCCGTGCCGTAGGAGCCACGGAACATCAGCTGGCTGGAGACCTGGTACTTGCCCGACAGCTTGTAGGTCGATGCCTTTTCCGTCTTGCCGAAGTCGCGGTTGTTGATCGCGTCCTTGATCTTGCTGATGCTGTCGTAGCGCAGCGAGGCATTGACCTCGAGGCCCTTCACGACCGGGATCAGCAATTCAGCGAAAACGCCGAGGTTGTCGCGCTCGAGGTCGTACTGCGGGTTGGCGGCAAAGTTGTAGATGACGCCGTTGACCGCGTCGGCAGACGGGGTCTGCTTGTAGTGGTAGTTGCGGACGTCGGCGCCGACACCCAGGTTCACCGCACCGGCGGGCAGGTTGAAGACTTCGCCCGAGGCGCGCACGTCGCCGCCCTTCAGCGTCGTCGAGGCGGTACGGATGCTGCCGTGGTAGATGGAGTCGCCGATCAGCTTCTGCGCGGCGGAGGTCTGGTTGCCCGACGGCACAAACGGGTCGATGGCCAGCGTGCTGACGATGTTCGTGAACTCGGTGGTCTTGAAATAACCGCCGATGTAATGCTCGTCCAGCGAGTTCTGCGACCAGGTCAGCGCGCCATTGATGTTCCAGCTGCCGACGTCGGCATCTGCGCCGACGACGACGTGCTTGGCTGTGGTGAAGGTCTCCGAATCGCGGGTACCGAAGTCCGTCGCGCGGAAGCCTGCCGTGACGGTGTTGACGCGGGCCTGCTGGGCGGCCGTCAGATAGGGCGAGACGTACTTGTTGTACAGCGCCGATCCGACCGGGATGTTGATGGGCACCGGGTTCGGCGCGATACGGGCGATCAGGTCGTACTTGGAGTAGGCGATGTCAGAGAACAGCTTGAGATTTTCAGAAACCTTGAGCTGACCCGTGACGAAGGCCGAATCACGCGTGGATTCGGGATAGATGTCGATGGTCGACACGAAGTCGAACGCGCATTGCGCGGTGCCGACGGTGGCCGCGCTGCCTGCCGGAATCGTGTTGGCGAGGCTGTAGAAATTGTTGGGGGCGCAAACGCCCTTTTCCTTCATGTAGGGGTTGAAGGAGTAGGCGCCCAGCGTCGCGGTGTCAGCACCGATACGCTTGAACGTCACCTGCGCGTTGGCCGGGTCGGCGGACGTGCTGGTGCGGTCGTAGACGTAGTTGTTGCCCTGGAAGTAGACCGGCACATAGGCGGTCTTGGCGAAATCGCGATCGCTGGACTTCAGCTGCTTCTGCTGGTCGCGGCGATAGGACGCCACGACGTTGAAGCGGTCACGGTCGAGGTCGCCGAAGCCATAGGTGATGGAAGCAAAGGCCGACTTGCCGCCGCCTTCCAGCGGGTTCGAGTAGCTGGCCGTGACTTCGCCGCCCTGCTTGTTGCGCTTCAGGACGAAGTTCACGACGCCGGCAATGGCGTCAGAGCCGTACAGGGCCGAGGCGCCGTCGGTCAGCACTTCGATGCGATCGATCGCGCTCATGGGGATCGAGTTCAGATTGACGCGACCACCGTCACCCGAGGGTGCCAGGCGGCGGCCGTTCAGCAGCACCAGCGTGTAGGCTTGGCCGATGTCGTGCAGCGAGGCGAAGACGGTGCCGCCGGAGTTGGAGCCGATGGCGATGTCGGCAATCTGGAAGCCTTGCATGGCCGGCATGCGTTGCAGCAGTTCGGCCACGTTGGTGGCGCCGGTGGCCTTGATCTGCTCCGAGCTGATGACCTGCACGGGCAATGCGCCCTCGCTGGCGATGCGCTTGATACTGGAACCAGTGATTTCGACCCGTTCCAGTTGCTGCTGGGCGATAGCCGGCTGCATGGCTGCGGCGAGACAAGCCAACGCAGCGGCGCTGACGGCATGAAGTTTGAACATCGAAGGAACTCCTAACAATTAAGACAACTTGCCTAACCTGATGGGCGGCAAGTGCTAGGCCACAGCCCCGGCCGTAGCGCCGGAGAGTCGCGGAAGTGTGATGAAAGATTGCTGAGCACCTTTGCGGGTTCGCCCCAATTGAGTGGGCTCGGCCGTGCCGACGCGTGCTTTTCGTGGCGCCAGGCGCGCAAATCCCTAGCTCACGCGGCGCAGCGCGCGTGCACTGTCGTTATCGGGCAACAGAAGCCGATTTTTCCGGCGGGTTGTTCGAACCAGAAAGCAACAGATTGACACCGAAATGGGTGTTGCCAGCCGCTGGCATTGCCTGCAGCGCAGTGCCAAAGCGAAGCGTCCCGGCCGAACGCGTGGTCGCCAGGACATCGAGGATTGCACCAGAAGGGGGCTCGCAGGGGGCGCGAGCCTGTCAGGGCCTGCCCGCCAAGGGCAGGCCCTGCGCGGCATCAGAACTCGTAGCGGCCGCTCAGGCGCACATAGCGCGGTTCCTGCGTGGCCGTCGGGCTGCCGTAGTTGGCGTTCTGCCGGTAGGGTGCGACCTCGCTGGTGGCGTAGCTGTAGTCGCGCAGTTCGTTGTATTCCGTCGCCTTGCGGGTGTTGAACACATTGAAGACGTCGGCCTGCAGCGTCAGCCGGCTGGCGGCCCACTTGGGCTTGTAGGCGAACTGCATGTCGAACTGGTGCGTCCACGGCGTGCGGCCCGCCGTGCCGCGCGGCACCAGCTTGACCTCCGTCGTGCTGGTGCGGCAGTAGTAGGACGAAGCGCTGCCGGTCCAGGTTTCGGCGAAGTCGGGCACCGTGTTGGGCACGAAGCCGATGCAGCTGTACGGCCGGCCCGAGGTCAGCACCGCGTTCAGGCCCATCGACACCTCTTCCGTCAGCGCGTAGGTGCCAAACACCTTGAAGGTGTGGCGGCGGTCGTTGGGCAGATAGCCCTTGGCGCCATCGGTGAAGGAACCGAAGTCGAAGTCCTGGGTGATGCCCGCGTCCTCCTGGTTCAGCTGCGACTGCACATAGCCCTCGGCGGTGCCGCGGCTCTTGGCCAGCACATAGGAGACCTGCAGGCCCCACTTGCCATCGAAGGGCTTCTCCAGGGTCAGCTCCAGCGCCTTGTAGGTGCGGGTGTAGGGCGCGAGGCGGAAGTAGCTGGCCGGGATGTTGACGGTCGTCAGCTGGCCATCGTTCTTCAGGTCCATCGCCAGGCTGACATCCTTGCCCGGGTTGAGCACGATGCAGGAGGCCAGCGTGCCGGAGTCGAAGGCGGTGTAGCCGTTGTCCGCCGCCCAGTCTTCCATGGCGTAGTGGCCGCAGAAGTCATCCATGCCGCTGTTGATCTTGCGGTAGGTGAACTTGGCGCCGGCCGTCCAGCCCTTGGCGACGGCCTTCTGGATGCCCAGGATGTATTCGTCCTGGTTCATCGGGCTCAGGTTGGTGGCGGAGATGGTGGCCGGGTTGGGGATGCGGCCGTCCGAGTTCACCAGCGTCGTGCCGATCTGGGTGGTGCCCGTCGGTGCGGCTGTGCGCGGGTCCTGGCCGGTGTAGCGGTAGTAGGCCTCGGTGTTGAACTCGCCGCGGGTGGCGCGGATGTTGGTGTTGGACGCCACCGGGATGTAGTAGCGGCCGACATTGCCGTAGACCTTGAGCGTGGAGTCGCCGTTGGCATCCCAGGAGAAGCCCAGGCGCGGCGCCATCTCGCGGTCCTTCTTGACGAAGCTCACGCCATCGCTGTTCTTGTTGTCGAAGGATTCCCAGCGCAGGCCGCCGTAGAGCAGGATTTCCTTGGTGACCTTGAAGCTGTCCTCGACGTAGTAGGCGCTGTTCTTGACCTCGTACTCGCCGCTGGTGTTCTGCGAGATGCGGCCGCGCACATAGGGCGTGTTGCCGGGCAGGGCCACGCCGCGCACGGTGCCGCCGGCGGCCGGGGTCACGAAATAGCGCCAGTAGATGCCGCCCGAGTAGTCCGAGCCGCCGGCCTGGCCGGAGGTGAAGGTCTGGTTGTCCAGGCCGGCACGGATGGTGTGCTTGCCGGCGACGTACTCCAGGTCGACGCGGTAGGCCTTGCGCTTGTCGATGTCGGTGGGCGGTGCGTTGGGGTCGCGGCCGGGAGCGCCGGGGAAGATGCCGTTCCAGCAGCCCAGCGGGGCCGTGGCGCCGACGTTGTAGACGGTCGGGCAGTCGGATCCGTTCAGGCGCGCGCCGCTGAAAATGGGCTGCTGATCGTCCACGCGGCCGGCCAGGGCCGAGATCGTGAGGTCGTCGGTCAGGTAGCCGGTGTACTTGAGGATGTCGACGCGGCCGCCGGCCGTGCGCTTGCTGGCGCCGGGCGTGCCGTCCAGCGTGCCTGCATAGGGCGTGGCGGAGTCGTAGTCGTAGTAGTCGCGCTTGCTCTTGGTGCTGATGCCGGTGTATTCGAAGAGGTGGTTGTCCGTCGGCGCGAAGTCGACCTTGACCAGCCAGTTCGGATGCGTGTCCTTGATGCGGTGGGACTGGCTTTCCTCGAAGGTGTCGGTCGTGTTGCTGCGGCCTTCGACGAGGCCGAAGACAAACAGCTTGTCCTTGATGACGGGACCGCCGACATAGGCGTTGTACTCACGCACCTCGCGGCGGTTCAGCGTGGTGTCGTAGTAATAGTGCGTGTAGGGCGGCAGCGACGGGAAGGCGCTGTCCAGGTCGGTTTCCTTGTTGGCGACGCGCACGCCCTTGCTGCGCAGGGCCTGCGGCTCCCAGTAGACCGAGGCGCCGCCCGTCCATTCGTTGGTGCCGCGCTTGGTCAGCAGGCTGATGACGCCACCCAGCGAGCGGCCATATTCGGCGCCGTAGCCGCCGGTCTTGATCTGCTGCTGCGCGATCGCCTCGAAGGGCAGATTGGCATAGGACAGGAAGTTGCGGATGTTGGTGACGTCGAAGCCGTTGATGTAGTAGCCGTTCTCGGCCACCGAGGCGCCGGCGAAGGACGGCAGGCCGCCCTTGTCGCCCAGGTCGGCATCCCCCTTCACGACGCCCGGCGCCAGCAGGGCCACCGCGTCGACGTTGCGCGCCACCGGCAGGGCGCGCAGCTGCTCGGCGGTGAACACCGTGCTGCTCTCCACGCTGGCCACGTCGATCATCGAGCGGCTGGCGCGCCCCGAGATCTCGATGCGTTCCATCTCCTGGACATTGAGCTTGACCTCGGTCCCGGAACCCAGGGCCACCACCACCTCGCGCGTGACGCCGCCCGAGGTCACGCGATAGCGGCCCGGCTGCAGCTTGGAGAAGGTGAAGTTGCCGGCCGCCTCCGCCGTGGTCTGACGCTGCAGGCCGGTGTCGACGTTGACGATGTTGACGGTCGCGCCGGCCGTGGTGCGGCCGAACAGCGAGCCTTCAGCGCTCTGCGCCTGGGCGGCGCCGGCAAAACCCAGGCTGATCGCCAGGGCGACTGCGCTGTGGCGCAGGAAGGGGGTACGGGGGTGATGCAGGGTAAGCAAGATGGCCCTCCGGAGAGTTGGATCGAGAACCTGACTTCTGACACATGCCAAAAGTCAGGGAGAAGGCCGGAATCTTGATTTCCCCCTAGGAATGCTGGGCCCGTGTTGTCCCTCTGCTTGGCAGGTAGGCAACACCGGGCTTCCGCTGCTTGACAGCGCCGCCAATCTTTCAGCAGGCTGTCTTCACCTTCAGCCGCCAGGCATGCAGCAGCGGCTCGGTATAGCCGCTGGGCTGGGCCTCGCCCTTGAAGACCAGGTCCAGCGCCGCCTGCATGGCCGCGCCCTGCGGGTGGGTGGCCAGCGCCTGGTAGGCCGGGTCGCCGGCGTTCTGGCCATCGACGACCTTGGCCATGCGCGCGAAGGTCTCGCGCACCTGCTCGGCCGTCACGACGCCATGGCGCAGCCAGTTGGCGATGTGCTGGCTGCTGATGCGCAGCGTGGCGCGGTCTTCCATCAGGCCGATGCCATTGATGTCCGGCACCTTGGAGCAGCCCACGCCCTGGTCCACCCAGCGCACCACATAGCCCAGGATGCCCTGCACGTTGTTGTCCAGCTCCTGCTGGCGCTGCTCGGGCGTCCAGTCGGCCTGGGGGGCGACCGGGATGGTCAGCAGCGCATTCAGGATGGCTTCGCGCTCGGCGGCGAGGTCGACCTTCTCCAGCGCCTGCTGCACCGCGCTGACGCTGACCTGGTGGTAGTGCAGCGCATGCAGGGTCGCGGCGGTCGGCGACGGCACCCAGGCGGTGTTGGCGCCGGCCTTGGGGTGAGCCACTTTCTGCTCCAGCATGGCCGCCATCAGGTCGGGCATGGCCCACATGCCCTTGCCGATCTGGGCCCGGCCACGCAGGCCGCAGGCCAGGCCGGTCAGCACATTGCTGCGCTCATAGGCCTGGATCCAGCTCGAGGTCTTCATGTCGCCCTTGCGCAGCATCGGGCCGGCGCGCATGGCGGTGTGCATCTCGTCGCCGGTGCGGTCCAGGAAGCCGGTATTGATGAAGGCGACGCGGCTGGCGGCGGCGGCGATGCAGGCCTTGAGGTTGACGGAGGTGCGGCGCTCCTCGTCCATGATGCCCAGCTTGACGGTGCTGTCCGGCAGGCCGAGCAACTGCTCGACGCGGCTGAACAGCTCGGCCGCGAAGKCCACTTCGGCGGGGCCGTGCATCTTGGGCTTGACGATATAGACCGAGCCCGTGCGCGAGTTGCCGCGGCGCTTCAGGTCATGCATCGCGATCGTCGTCGTGACGACGGCGTCCATGATGCCCTCCGGGATCTCGCTGCCATCGGCCAGCAGCATGGCCGGGTTGGTCATCAGGTGGCCGACATTGCGAACGAACATCAGCGAGCGGCCATGCAGCGTCACGGTGCCGCCGTTCGGGGCCGTGTAGACGCGGTCGGCATTCAGGCGGCGCGTGAAGCTCTTGCCGCCCTTGGCCACTTCCTCGGTCAGCGTGCCGAGCTGGATGCCCAGCCAGTTGCGGTAGGCCAGCAGCTTGTCCTCGGCGTCCACAGCCGCGACCGAGTCCTCCAGGTCGAGGATGGTGGACAGCGCAGACTCCAGCACGACGTCGGCGACGCCGGCCGCGTCGCTCTTGCCGATGGCCGTCGAGCGGTCGATGCGGATGTCCAGGTGCAGGCCGTGGTGGACCAGCAGCACGCTGGTCGGCGTGGCGGCGTCGCCCTGGTAGCCGGCGAAGGCGGCGGTGTCCTTGAGGCCCGTGGTGGCGCCGGAGGCCAGCGTGACGACGAGCTGGCCGCCTTCCACGCGGTAGCCGGTCGCCTGCGCATGCGAGCCGCTGGCCAGCGGCGCGGCCTGGTCCAGCACCTGGCGGGCGAAGGCGATGACCTTGGCGCCGCGCACCGGGTTGTAGCCGCCGTCGCGCGTCGCGCCGTCGGCCTCGGAGATGGCGTCGGTGCCGTACAGCGCGTCGTACAGCGAACCCCAGCGCGCATTGGCCGCGTTCAGCGCATAGCGGGCGTTCAGGATGGGCACGACGAGCTGGGGGCCGGCCTGCAGGGCCAGCTCGGCGTCGACGTTGGCCGTGGTCGCCTGCACCTGGGCGGGCGGCTCGACGAGATAGCCGATGCGTTGCAGAAAGGTCCGGTAGGCCGGCATGTCGGTGATCGGGCCGGGATGGGCCTCGTGCCAGGCGTCCAGCTCGGACTGCAGGCGGTCGCGCTCGGCCAGCAGGGCGCGGTTCATTGGCGCGAGTTCGTGGGCCAACTGGCTGAAGCCGGCCCAGAAGGCGTCGGCTGCGACGCCGGTGCCGGGCAGCACCTCGGTGTCGATGAAGCGGGCCAGGTCGGTATCGACCTGCAGGCGGTGGAGGGTGGTGCGGGGCATGGCGAACAACTCCTGCGAGAGGCAACAACGGATGTCGCCAATCTAGCCGCGTCGCGTGTCGGGATTCGCTGCGGGCCGCGCCATTCATCTGTGACAAAAACGCAAAGATCTTTCCTGAAACCGCTGTCTTTGCACCTTTGGGCCAGCACAATCCCGTCATGGACAAGCTCAAGCAGATCGAGTCCTTCGTCCTCGTCGCCGGCAAGGGCAGCCTGACGGCGGCGGCCCAGGCCGAGGGCGTCGCGCCGGCCGTCATGGGTCGACGGCTGGACGCGCTGGAAGCGCGCCTGGGCGTCAAGCTGATGCTGCGCACGACGCGGCGGCTGACGCTGACACCCGAGGGCCAGGCCTTCCTGGAGGACTGCCAGCGCCTCGTCGCGTCGCTGGCCGATGCCGAGGCCGCCGTCAGTGCCGGCGGGCTGAAGGCCAGCGGCCATCTGCGTGTGACGGCCCCGGCCGGCTTTGGCCGCCGCCATGTCGCGCCGCTGGTGCCCAGCTTCCTGGCCGAGCATGCCGACCTCAGCCTGTCGCTGAACTTGAGCGACCGCGTCGTCGACATCGTCCATGAGGGCTTCGACTGCGCGGTGCGCGTCGGCGACCTGCCCGACTCCAGCCTCGTCAGCACGCGCCTGGCCGACAACCGGCGGCTGTGCGTCGCCGCGCCCGGCTATCTGAAGCGGGCCGGCACGCCCAAGCACCCCGATGAACTCGGCCGCCATGCCTGCCTGACGCTGAGCTCCGAAGCCAGCCAGGTGCGTGGCTGGGCCTTCCAGATCGAAGGTGCGTTGCAACACCTGCGGCCCGTCGGGCGCCTGGACTGCAGCGACGGTCAGGTGCTGCACGACTGGTGCGTGGAAGGGCTGGGCATCGCCTGGCGCAGCACCTGGGAGGTCGAGGCCGATCTCGCGGCGGGGCGGCTGGTCAGCGTGCTGGACGCCTTCGCGGCGCCGCCCAACGGCATCTACGCGGTGTTCCCGCAGTCACGCCATCTGCCGCTGCGCACGCGGCTTTGGGTGGAGCATCTGCGCGGCCACTACGGCCGCGCTGACTACTGGCGCTCTTGAATTCGGGCCGAGCGCCGGGCAGCTCCCTAGCCGGCCCGCCATGGCGATGTGCTTGCGGCTCAATGCCGCAAGCATCGCCGTCCCCTCGGGGGACCGACCGGGCTCGCCCGCGTTCAGTGGGGCCAGACCGGGCGAGGGGTCTCAATCCCCGAGCTGCACCTTGGCGCGCTTGCCAGCCCAGCTGTCGAACTTGCCGGCGTAAGCCTCCTCGATGCGGTTGCGCTTGACCTTGAAGGTCGGCGTGATGAAGCCGTTGTCGACGGTCCAGGGCGTCTTGATCAGCACCAGGGTGTCGAGCTGCTCGTGCGGGTCCAGGCGGGCGTTGACGTCGTCGAGATGCTTGCTCAGCTCGGCCATCAACGCGGCGCGCTCCGCGTCGGTGCTGGCGCGCTGGATGCCTTGCGGCGACAGCATGGCGATGCCCAGCGGCTGGCCCATGTTGGCGCCGGCCACGCAGCAGGCCTCGATGTTGGGGTTCATGCCCAGCTTGTCTTCGATGGGCGCCGGGGCGACGTATTTGCCCTTGCTGGTCTTGAACAGGTCCTTCACGCGGCCGGTGATGCGCACGCAGCCATCGCCGTCCTGGCTCACCTTGTCGCCGGTGTGCAGCCAGCCATCCGACGTCAGCGCGTCGGCGGTCAGGCCGGGTTCCTTGTAGTAGCCGATCATCAGCGCCGGGCTGCGCATCTGCAGCTCGCCATTCGCCGGGTCGATGCGCGTCTGCACGCCGCCATAGGCCGGGCCGACGGTGCCGCGCTGGTTCTTGCCCGGCATCGTCATGTGCGACAGCGCCAGGTTCTCGGTCATGCCATAGCCCTCGTTGATGTGCAGGCCGATGGTCTCGTACCACTCCAGCAGCGCCACCGGCATGGGCGCGGCGCCGCCGACGGCGATGCGGCACTGGTCCAGCCCCAGGGCCTTGAGCACCTTCTTGCGCACCAGGCCGCCGATGATGGGCAGGCGCAGCAGCTTGTTCATCTTCTGCGGCGGCATCTTGGCCTGCACGCCCTGCTGGAACTTGACCCACAGCCGCGGCACGCTGAAGAAGATGGTCGGCCGCGAGCGCTGCAGGTCGGCCGTGAAGGTGTCCAGCGACTCGGCGAAGAACACCTTGAGGCCGACCTTCAGCCAGCTGTGCTCGACGAGCACCCGCTCGGCCACGTGGGCCAGCGGCAGATAGGACATCATGCGGTCGTTGACGCTCATCGGGAAGCGCGCCAGGCCCTCGCTGATGGCCCAGGCAAAGGCGCCGAAGTTGTGCATCACGCCCTTGGGGTTGCCCGTCGTGCCCGAGGTGTAGATCAGCGTGCAGAGCTCGTCGGCGGCGCGCGTAGGCTCGCCCTTCAGCGGCTCGGTGCGGGCGCAGATGGCGTCCCAGCTCTCGTAGTTCTTCTTCACGTCGTCGGGCGACAGCGCATAGCTGGCGCCAGGCAGGCTGGGCGGCACGCCGGGCTTCATGCCCTCCCAGCCGTCGAGCTTGCCGATGAAGACGAAGCGCGCCTCGCTGTGCGTGAGGATCTGCGTGATGGTCTCGGCGGCCAGCGTCGGGTACAGCGGCACGGACACATAACCAGCCATCCAGATGGCAAGGTCGGTCATCAGCCACCAGGCGCAGTTCTTGGACAGCATCGCCACCTTGGCGTCGGCCGGCCAGCCTTCGGCGGCGCCCTTGGCCTTCAGGAAGGCGGCCATGCGGCGCACCTGGTCGCCCACCTGGGCCCAGGTGAAGTCCTTGACCTCGGGCCCACCCATGGGCTGGGTCAGCGTGACCGTGCTGCCGGCCGTGCGCTCCCAGTGATACAGGCGTTGCAGGGCGAGCTGGTCGGCGGCGATGGTGGCCATGGGCGTGTCTCCTCAGGGGATTCTTTTCGGGAGCCGCAAAGTTAACCGCCTGTAAAGCTGCCCCTCCCCCGGGTAAACACCTTGCGCCGTGACGCCCTGCCCACAGCGCCTAGAGGCAGGTCTCTAGAAACGCCAGTCGCAGTCGGCCGCTGCCGTGCCGGCCTGCAACTGCGCGGCGACGCCGGTCAGTGGATGCAGGTCGGGCGTCAGCTCGGCCAGATTGGGTGGCCGCGCGGCTTCGGCGCGCGTGAGGGCCGCCTCCCAGGGCTCGCCCGCCGCGCGCAGTGCGCAGGCCAGTTGCAGGCGGGCGGTCCAGTCCGGCAGGCCCTGCGATTCGGGCAGGCCGTCGAAATAGGCCACGCGGATGCGCGTCGCCGCCAGCCAGGCCGCCGGCGTGCCGGCCTGCCGGCCCTTGAGGAGGTCGATGCGGCTGGCCAGGTTGCCGGCCTGGGCGAGCAGGGGGCGCAGCGTGTTCAGCCGGTGCTCGATGTCGCGCGCCAGCGCCTGGCCGGCCTCGCCGGCCCCGGGGGCGATGGCGACATGGGCCAGCGTCAGCAGGCCCTCGGCGCGGCGCACGTCTCCGATCAGCGGTGCCGCGTCCAGCTTGACGAGGGCTTCGGCGGCCGCCCGTACCGTGGCCGTGTCGGCGCGCCCGGCGGCCAGCGCGCGGGCCTCCAGCACCAGGGTGCGGCGCAGCAGCCCGGTCACCGCGTCGTCGGCGCCGGCGGCTTCGGTCTCGGCCTGGGCTTTCTCCAGCTGATCCAGGGCCGGGCCGAAGCGCCCCAGCTGCTGCAGATAGACGGCCAGCAACTGGCGCATCAGCGTGCTGGCATGGTTGCCGGGGCGGGCGACGGCATCCCAGCGGCGAATCAGGTCATCGCTGCGCGCCGTGGCCTCGGCCGCGCTCTCGCGTGCGAGCCGCCAACGCACGAAGGCCAGGTTGCGTTCCAGCACCAGCGCCGGGCGTATGCGCTCGGCCTCCTTCGGATTCCAGAACGGCTTGGCCGCCTCCAGCGAGCGCTCGGCCTCGCGCAGCCGGCCCTCGTAGACGTAGAGCACGTTCTCGTAGGTCGCGAAGCGCGCATGCTCGAAGGGGTTCTTGGCGTAGATCACGTCGTTGGAACGCCGTGCCAGCGCCAGCTCGCGTTCGGCCTCGGCGAAGCGGCCCAGGCGGCCATAGGCGGTCAGCAGGTGCAGGCGCAGGTTGTGCGACTTCTCGCTGAGCGGCCCGTAGCGCTGGTCCCAGCGGGGCAGCAGCGGCTCCAGCAGGTCGATGACGGGCTGGCCGCCGGCCACGGCCGTGTGGATGCCGGCCAGCGAGACGACGGCGTCCTCGGCGCGCGGGTCGTCCTCGCCGAAGGCCTGGCGCGCATGGGCCAGGCGGGCCTCGGCCAGCGGCGCGGCGACGTCGAAACGCTGCAGCGCGAAATAGGTCTTCACCAGCGTGTTGAAGACGCGGTCCTTGACCTCGGGCTGGTCGTTGAAGCGCGTCGCCAGCTCGTCGCGCTTGCGGTCCAGCAGTTCGACGACGGTGGGCTGGCGGCCGCCGTTCTGGTCGGGGCTGGCGGCGCTCAGCATCTCGGCGAGATAGCCGGTCACCTGGTCGGACTCGCGCGCCGCGGCTTGCGCCTCACGGCGTTGCCACAGGCTCACGGCCAGGCCCAGGCTGAGCGCCGCGATGACCAGCGTGCCGCCGATGGCCACGGCCGCGTTGCGCCTGGCCCAGAGGTGGACGCGGTGGCGCCACTCCTCGGCGCGCACGCTGACCGGGCGCTGCTCCAGCCAGCGTTGCAGGTCGTCGATGAGGGCGCCGACGCTGGCATAGCGCTCGGCGGGATCCTTGCGCAGCGCCTTGGCAGCCACGGCCTCGAGGTCGCCGCGGGCGCGCGCCGCGTCGGGCGGGCGGCCCGGGCCCTGGTCGCGCTCATCGGCACCGCTGCCGGTCGTGCGCGTCAGCCGCACCGCTTCCGTGTGCAGCACCGCATGCTCCAGCTCCGTGCGGCTGCGGCCCTTGCTGTCAAAGGGCAGCTGGCCGCTGGCCAGTTCGTAGAGCATGACGCCCAGCGAGTAGATGTCGGCCGCGACACCCACGGCGGCACCGGAGATCTGCTCGGGCGCCGCATAGGCGGGCGTCAGGCGCCGGCCCGAGATCAGCGTCAACTGGCTGTCGGCCTGCATGCCGGCGTCGTTCAGCAGGCCGGCGATGCCGAAGTCCAGCAACTTGGCACAACCACTCTCGTCGAGCATCACATTGCCGGGCTTGAGGTCGCGGTGCACGATGAGCTGGGCATGCGCATGCTCGACGGCACGCGCCACTTCGACGAGCAGCTTCACGCGCGCCGCCAGCGGCAGGGCATGGCTGCGTGCATGGGCGCTGAGCGTCTGGCCGGACACGTACTCCAGCACCAGGTAGGCGCGGCCGTCCTGCTCGCCAGCATCCAGCAGACGCGCGATGCCGGGATGCGTCAGGCGGCCGAGCACGGCGCGCTCGCGGGCGAAGCGGGCCGCGAGGCCGGGGCTGGCGAGGTCCTCGCGCAGCAGCTTGATGGCGGCTTCGCCCTGGTAGAGGCCGTCGGCCCGTTCGGCCCGCCACACCTGGCCCATGCCGCCTTCGCCAAGCAGCTCGGCCAGGCACCAGGCGCCGAAGCGGTCGCCGGGCTCGGGCCGCTTGTTGTGGGGGCGTTCGACCAGGGCATCGGCCAGCTGCGCATTGAAGGCGGTCTGGCCGACCAGCACGGTGGCGTCGTCGTCCTCCGGCAGATTGGCCAGCATGCGCGCCAGCCGTTCGGCCAGTGCGGGCGGCTGCAGAGCGGCCAGGCGCGCCTGGCGTTCGGCGGCGGGCAGGTCGGCCAGTTCGTCGAAGAGGGCCGAGATGCGCGGCCAGTCGGTGGCGTCCATGGCGTTCATGGGGCTAGAACTGACCTTCCCATTGACGGGCGGGCTTGCYGCTCTCCAGCTCGCGGCGCAGGGCATCGAGAGGATGGCTGGCCAGCCAGGCCGGGCGCAGCGCGTCGGCGCGCTGCAGCGCCGCGGCGGCCTCCGGCGTGCCGGCCAGGCTGGCCGCGAGGTCGAGCTGGGCCCGCCAATGCGGCAGGCCCTGGGGCTGGGGCAGGGCGTCCAGCAGCGCCACGCGCTGGCGCAGCGCCGCCAGGCTGGCGGGGGCCTGGCCGCGCGCCCGGGCCAGTTCGCCGGCGGCCTGCTCGACGCGGCTGCGCAGCTGTTGGTGGACGTTCAGCCAGGGTTGCGCCTGCAGGTCCTGCAGCGGCGCCAGGGCCTGCTGGGCCAGGGCGAGGTCGCCCAGGTGCAGGCCGACACGCGCGATGGCCAGGCCGGCCTCGGCCCAGGGCGGGCCGCTGACGTCGCGGCTGCGGGCGAGCTCATCGGCCAGGCGGCGG